>CAJXPN010000493.1 GCA_913058025.1 uncultured Myxococcales bacterium
CTACACAGAGTAGATCGTCGGCAGCGTCAGATGTGTATAAGAGACAGCTACTGGGTCGACGAGAAGCGTGACGAGGGCCGCTGGTTCACCCACCCCATCGCCTATGCCGCTGGCAAGCGCATCGAACGCGAGCTCTTCGAGTCCAGCGCCGCCGTCGTGAGCCTCTCTCGTCACGGCGTCGACGACGTTCGCGCGGGTGTCTTTGGGCGTTGGCCCACGACGCGCCCCGCCGTCAACATCCCCACCATCGTCGACTACGACGCGTTCACGATCACACCCTCACCCCAGGCCCTCCCCGAGGACCTCGCCGCTCGCCTGCGTGGGAAGCTCGTCGTGGGGTACATCGGGTCGCTCAACGCCTCCTACAAGGTCGACGCCATGTGCGCGCTCTTCGCCCGCGTCCGCGCGCTGAACCCGCGCGCGCACCTGCTCGGGTTGACCGGGCAACCCGACGCGCTCGCCGAGCGCCTGCGCGCGGCGGGCGTCGACGTCGATGCCGATGCCACTCTGACGCGCGCGCCCCACTCGCTCATGCCGGCCTGGCTCACACACGTCGATTGGGGGCTGATGCTCCTGAACTCGACCTACGCCAAGCGCGCGTCCATGCCCACCAAGCTCGCCGAGTTCTTCGCCGCGGGCGTCCGCCCCGTTCAGCTCGGCTGCAACGACGACGTGGGCGAGTGGGTCGCGCGCGCGCGCACCGGCCTCGCGCTCGAAGACGCCAGCGACGCATCCCTCCAACGCGCAGCCGAGACCATCGCGCGCTCCGAGGCGCGCGCAGCGGGTGACCCCGAGTTGATCTCTCGGCTCGAGTGGGCGCGCTCCGAGACCTGGTCTCATTTCTCACTCGAGCGCGGAGTCGACGCCTACGAAGGCCTCCTCCGAGCGCTCCTCCATGGTCCACGACGAGGTTCTTCTTGAGAGGTGTCTTCTTCAGCACGGGGACCCACATCCCCTCTTCACGCTACCGCGTCTCTCAGTTCCTCGACCACTTCGAGCGCCGCGGCGTCCAGTGGTCCCACCACGTGGGCTATGGCCCCGAGTACAACGAAGTCGTGAAGACGCGATGGGGCGCACCCTACAAGCTCATGTGCCGCTCCCGGCGCGCGCTCTTGGAGGTCCTCGCGAGTGACTCAGGCGCGGACTTCCTCTTCTTCCAGCGCAAGGCCTTCCGCGAACTCTCGCTCCCCGAAGAGCTCGCTTCGCGCCGCAACGGCCGCGTCATCTTCGACTTCGACGACTCCATCTTCCTCGGCCCCGACGGCGGCGTCCACCCAATGCGCCAGCGTGCCTTCGACAAGATGTGCGAGTTCAGCGCGCACATCATTTGCGGCAACTCCTGGCTCGCCGAGCGCGCAGGAGCACCGCACAAGACGACCGTCATCCCCACCGTCGTCGACACCGACCTGTGGGATCCCGGCCCTGCTCGTGAGCGCTTCTCCGATGAGGTCACGATCGGTTGGATGGGTACCGCAAGCTCGTTCGCCTTGGTGCGCTCGTTCATCCCCGCTCTGGAAGACGTCCTCGCGGCGCACCCCAACGCCCGGTTGCACCTGGTCTCGAACGCGCGCGCCTCCGAGTTTGAGGGGCACCCGCAGGTCGTCCAGACCCGCTGGTCCGCCGAGACCGAGGTCGACCTGCTGCGCAGCTTCGACATCGGCCTCATGCCACTCGAGGACACCCTGCTCACGCGTGGCAAGTGCGGCTTCAAGATGATCCTCTACATGGCCGTGGGTTGCCCAGTCATCGCGTCCGCCGTGGGCGCGAACGTCGAGATCCTCCAGGGCAGTGGCGCGGGGCTGCTCGTCGAAGACGCGTCGGGCTGGGCCGACGCGCTCGGCCAGCTCATCGCCTCCGAGGCGGATCGCCAGCGCATGGGCGAGGCGGCCAGGGCGCACGCCGTGGCCAACTACTCGGTCTCCAGCGTCGTCGACGCGTACATGGAGGTCTTCGAGCGCGTGGCCGGCCGGCCGCGTTGAACTACGCTCGGGTTTGATGGTAGAGCGGAGCGCATCGACGTGATGCTCCGGGCACGACAACCAACGCGACGCCAATCCAGGCGCGCGGAAGAGGGAACGCATGGGTACGAAACGATACATGATCACGGGCGGCGCAGGCTTCATAGGCGCCAACCTCGTCCACCACCTGCGCGCCGTCGAACCAGACGCCGAGCTGCTCGTCGTCGACAAGCTCACCTACGCGGGCAACGAGCGCTACCTCGAGCCCTCCCGCGCCGCGATCCGCTTCGAGAAGGCCGACATCTCCGATATGGACGCGATGCGCGCGATCTTCGACGATTTCTCCCCGACGGGCGTCTTCCACCTCGCCGCCGAGTCCCACGTCGACCGCAGCATCTCCGGCCCCGCCGACTTCATCCAGTCGAACATCGTGGGGACCTTCGTATTGCTCGAGTGCGCGCGCGAGCTTTGGCTCGCGGAGGGCGCGACCCCCGGTCGCTTCCTCCACGTCTCCACAGACGAGGTCTACGGGTCGCTCGGTCCCGAGGGCGCCTTCACCGAGGACACCCCCTACGACCCCTCGAGCCCCTACTCCGCGAGCAAGGCCTCGAGCGACCACATCGCGCGCGCCTACCAGCGCACGTACGGCCTCGACGTCGTGATCACGAACTGCTCGAACAACTTCGGGCCCTACCAGTTCCCGGAGAAGCTCCTCCCGGTGATCATCCGCAACATCCGCGACGAGAAGCCGCTGCCGATCTACGGCGACGGCCTGAACGTGCGCGACTGGCTCCACGTCGAGGACCACTGCCGCGCCCTCAAGGCCGCCTTCGACCGGGGTGAGTCGGGCCGGTCCTACAACATCGGCTCGGAGAACGAGTGGACCAACATCGACTTGGTTCGCCTCCTCTGCGACCTCGTCGACCAGGAGCTCGGCCGAGAGACCTCCTCTCAGAGCCTCATCTCCTTCGTGACCGACCGCCTCGGTCATGACCGTCGCTACGCCATCGACCCGAAGCGCGCGCGCGACGAGCTCGACTGGGCTCCTGAGCAGTCCTTCGAGAACGCCCTCGCGGACACCGTGCGCTGGTACCTGAAGAACTTCGAGACGATCTGGGGCGTCTGAGCGCGTCCTCACCACCGACATCTACTCCACGAGGTAGCTATGAAAGGAATCATTCTGGCGGGCGGCACGGGCTCCAGGCTCTTCCCGCTCACGAAGGTCACGAACAAGCACCTGCTGCCGGTGGGGCGCGAGCCGATGCTGCTGCACCCGGTGCGCAAGCTCGTCGAGGCGGGGATCACCAGGATCCTCATCGTCACGGGCACCGAGCACATGGGCGACGTCGTCGGCCTGCTCGGCAGCGGCCGCGAGTATGGCTGTGAGTTCACCTTCAAGGTCCAGGACGAGGCCGGCGGCATCGCCCAGGCGCTCGCGCTCGGGGAGAACTTCGCAGGCGGCGACGGCGTCTGCGTGCTGCTCGGGGACAACATCTTCGCCGACGGGATCGGCGACGACGTCGCCGCCTTCGAGGCGCAGGGCTCCGGCGCGCGCGTCTTCCTCAAGCAGGTCCCCGATCCGGGCCGCTACGGCGTCGCGCGCGTCGAGGGTGACAGGGTCGTCGAGATCATCGAGAAGCCCGAGGACCCGCCCAGCGACCTTGCCGTCACGGGCATCTACTTCTACGACGCCGAGGTCTTCGACATCATCCGCGGCCTGAAGCCTTCGGCGCGCGGTGAGTACGAGATCACCGACGTCAACAACGCCTACATCGAGCGGGGCACGATGAGCTTCGGCACGATGGCGGGCTGGTGGACCGACGCGGGGACCTTCCCCTCCTTCCACCTCGCCAACGAGCTGGTGATGGCCCTGGAGGTCGGCGATGAGTGAGTCACGCGAGTTCACGCCCGGTAAGATCCACGACGTCGTGGTCACGCCGCTGCGCAAGTTCGTCGACGAGCGCGGCTGGCTCACCGAGCTCTGGCGCACCGACAAGGTCGACGAGGCCACGCGCCCCGTCATGACCTACCTCTCCCAGACCGAGCCCGGCGTCACCCGCGGCCCCCACGAGCACGTCGCCCAGACCGACAACTTCAGCTTCATCGGCCCGGGCAACTTCCGCGTCTATCTCTGGGACAACCGCCCGGACTCCCCCACCTACGACGTCTACCAGACGTTCGTCGTCGGGCAGGACGCGCCCACCTCGGTCATCATCCCCGAGGGCGTCGTCCACGCGTACAAGAACGTGAGCCACATCCCCGGCGTGGTCATCAACTCGCCCAACGCGCTCTACATGGGTGAGAACTACGCCGAGGAGATCGACGAGATCCGCCACGAGGACGACCCGGACTCCCCGTTCAAGACCCACTGATCCTCGTCCCTGGCGAGACCTCTCATGCAGATCATCGGGCACGCGGCCGTCGGGTTTCTGCTGGGTGAGCGCCTCGCGCTCGCGCGGAGTTCGCGCGCGCTCGTCTTGCTCGGCGCGCTCACGCCGGACCTCGTGGACAAGCCCGCCGTCGCGCTCGGCCTGACGACGTTCGGTCGCGCGCTCGGCCACGCGCCGCTGACCTGGATGCTGATCATGTCGGGGTGGTGGCTCATGGCCCGCGGCTCACGCGACACGCGCCTCTGGCTCGTC
>CAJXPN010000494.1 GCA_913058025.1 uncultured Myxococcales bacterium
GGGCTCGGAGATGTGTATAAGAGACAGGTCATTGAAAGCATCAATAGCCAGCCCGACATTTCTACCGCGTCACTGCTGGGGTTTTGGCACGGCACCCCAGAAGGCCAGCTGCTCAACGATTTAGCAGGACGTGAGCCCATTGAAGATCCCGCCGAGCTCACCGAGCTGGCTCAGCGCCGCGGGGACGCCCCTGTTGAGCGAGAGCGAGCCGCCGGAGCCCCCGAGGACCAGCACGCGCAGCGGCTCGCCAGGAGCCGGGGGCGTGTAGGAGAACGCCGCGGCGCGGTCGATGAGCTCGCGCCGGATGGGGTTCCCCATCGTCTCGCAGGTCGCGCCCTTGAAGTAGGACTCGCTCGAGGCGTAGGTCAGGAACGCGCGCTTCACCGCGCGCCCGAGCGTGCGGTTCGTGACACCGGGCACCGTGTTCTGTTCGAGCAGCGCAGTGGGCACGCCCATCGCCGCGGCGACCATCGTGAACGGGCCGGCGGAGTACCCTCCGACGCTGACCACGAGGTCCGGGGCGAGCTTGCGGACGAGCGCGGCCGCGCCCAGACCGGCGCCCGGGAGCTTGAGCGCGCCCTTGAGCAGGCCCACAGCGCCGCGGCCCTTGAGGCCGACCACATCGACGGTGTCGAGCCGGTAGCCCAGCTCGGGCACCACGCGCGCCTCGATCCCCTTCTCGGTCCCCACGAAGCTCACCTCGACGTCCTCGCCGAGCCGCTCGAGCTCCTCGGCGAGCGCGACGCCCGGGAACAGGTGTCCGCCCGTCCCGCCGCCCGCGATCACCACCCTAGTCGCGCCCATACGCTGCCTCCTTCGTCTGCTCACGTGATCACTCGAACTTCGCCCTGAGGTCGTCTCGACGGCTCAGGATGCCCTTGCGCTTTCGCTCCCAGCGACGCTGGTCACGGTCGCGGTCGCGGTCGTTGCGGGCGTTCTCCCAAGAGTCGGGGGCGCCACGCGAGATGTTCAACAACACCCCGGTCGCGAAACATGCCATGATCAGTGAGCTGCCTCCGTACGACACGAACGGCAACGTGAGGCCCTTCGTCGGGAGCAGCCCGGTGACCACGCAGAGGTTCGCGGCGGCCTGGAGGCCGAACATCACGGTCAGGCCGAACGCGAGGTACGCGCCGAACGCGTCGGTCGCGTTCCACGCGACCCGGAGCCCACGCCACAGGAAGGCGCCGAGCAAGGCGATGAGCACGACGACGCCGAAGAGGCCGAGCTCCTCGGCGATGATCGTCCCGATGAAGTCGTTCCACAGCTCGGGCACGTACCCGAGCTTGCTCGTCCCCTCGCCCAGGCCCTTGCCTTCGAGGCCGCCCGAGCCGATGGCGATGAGCGACTCGCTGATCTGGTAGCCGATGTCGGAGCGGTAGGTCCACGGGTCCAGGAACGCCAGGATGCGCTTCATACGGTACGCGCTGCCCGTGATCGCGATGTACGCGCCGCACACGCCCATCAACGCCATGAAGAAGAGGTAGAGGACGCGCGCGCCGGACGCGAACAGCATGATCATCATCACGGTGAGCAGGATCACCGACGAGCCGAAGTCGGGCTGGCGCATCAGCAGCGCGACCATCGCCCCGATCACCAACAGGTGAGGGAGGAAGCCGACCGTGAAGCTGTCCATCTTCCCGCCCTTCTTGCTGACCGAGTACGCCAGGAACATCACCGCGACGACCTTGGCGACCTCGGCCGGCTGGAAGCTCATCCCGCCCATCGAGAACCAGCGCCGGGAGCCGTTCTGGACCACGCCGATGCCTGGTATCAGCACGAGCACAAGCATGAAGAGCGTGACGCCGAAGATCGGGTAGATGAGGCGCTTGTACCAGCGGTAGTCGAAGCGCAGCGCCAGGAACATCAAGACCATGCCGAGCGCGAGCTTGATGGTCTGACTTCGCACCAGATAGAGGTGGTCCCCGAGCTTGCCCGCGGCCATGACCGCGCTGGCCGAGTAGAGCATCACGATGCCCATACCGATCAACGCGAGCACGATGCTCAGCAGCCACATGTCCCACGGGTTCTCGTCGACCGCGCGCTGCGCGGTGTCCTTGGCTCGCTCGGCGAGCGCGGTGAGCACGTCTGCGCTCATATCGGCCTCCTTGGCCTTACGGGGCGCGGCGTACGCCTCACCCGGTTCACGCGCCTCGACCTTGAGGCGCGCACGAACGTTCAGCGAATCTTGAGGGACGCGAGCGCCACGAGCGAGAGCATCGCCGCGACGATCCAGAACCTCACCACGATCCTCGGCTCGCTCCACCCCTTCTTCTCGTAGTGGTGGTGGATGGGCGCCATGCGGAAGACGCGCTTGCCGGTGAGCTTGTAGGAGGTCGTCTGGATGATGACGCTGAGCGCCTCGACCAGGAACAGCCCGAAGATGATGCCCGAGAGCAGTTCGTGCTTGGTCACCACGGCCATCGTGCCCAGCGCGCCGCCCAGCGACAGCGAGCCCACGTCCCCCATGAACACCTGCGCCGGGAACGTGTTGTACCAGAGGAAGCCGATGCCAGCGCCGATGATGGCGGCGCAGAAGATGGCGAGTTCCTGGACGCCCGGGACCTTCGGGATCATGAGGTAGCGGGCCATGTCGAACTGGTGCACGACGGTCTCACCGGCGACCACGTCCTCGTACCCGAGGACCGTCGCCGACGCGTACGCAAGGAACAGGAACGTCCCCGAGGCGATGATGACCGGCCCGATGGCCAGCCCGTCGAGCCCGTCCGTCAGGTTCGTCGCGTTGCCGGTGCCCGTGATGAGCACCATCGCGAACGGCACGTAGATCCAGAGCGGCAACGCGAGGCTGAACTTTTCGGTCGACACGAACGGCAGGTACATCGTCTGCGTGAAGCCGAACGCCTCGTGCGTGAAGAGCAGGTACATCATCGCGCCGGAGAGCGCGAACTCGATGGCCAGCCTCGCTTTCCCGGACAGACCCGCGGTCGATTGACCGCGGAGCTTCTGCGCGTCGTCGATGAAGCCGACCACCCCGAAGCCCACGGTCATCGCGAGCACGAGGCCCACGTACGCGTTCGACATGTCGGCCCACAACAGCGTCGAGATGACGACCGAGAAGAGCATCAACACGCCGCCCATGGTGGGCGTGCCGGCCTTGGAGAAGTGGGATTCGGGTCCGTCCTCCCGGATGACCTGTCCGATCTGTCGACGCTGCAACCGCTTGATGAACCAAGGGTAGAGCAGCAGACAGATGAACAACGACGTCAACAGCGACGCGATGACGCGGAAGCTGACGTAGCGGAACAGGTTGAACGGGGAGAACTCGTCCTTGAGCAGGAAGAAGAGCTTGAAGAGCATGGCTCGAGCACCTCGGGCGGATCGCGTTCCTTGCGTGAGGACCCGGCCGACCTACCTTGGCCAGCCTGGCCCCATCAAAAACGCCACCATCGCGCGAGGTCAATCCTCACCGGGGGGCGCCGGTCCATCCTGGACCTGCTCGATGACGTGCTCGAGTCGCGCGCCGCGGGAAGCCTTGAGGAACACCACCGAAGGGCTCGTTCCATCGAGCGCTGCGGCGGCCTCCGAGACATCTCGCGCGGCGTGGACGATGATCCCGTCGTGGCCCCTCGTTCGGGCCGCGGCTGCCATCTCCTCGGCGTATTCGCCGACCGCAATGAGCGTCGTCAGTTCGCTGTGTTCACTGATACACCCTGCGATCTCTTCATGCCAGCTTTTTGCGCCCTCCCCCAACTCGAGCATCTCGCCCAGCACGACCGCGCGCCCTCCCCCCTCGATCTCGCGGGTCGGCCGCCAACCCATGAACGCCTCGAACGAGGCCAACACGCTGGACGGGTTCGCGTTGTACGCGTCGTCGAGGAAGACGTGGCGCCCCGTGTCGACCTCACGCCAACGCCCGCCAGGGAGCGCCAACGCGCCGAGCGCCCTGGTGACCTCATCGCCCGACCCGAGGGCGCCCTCGACCCACAGCGTCGCGCACGCCGCGGCGAGGTTCGTCGCGTTGTGCGCCCCGTGCAGAGGCGACTCGATCACGATGACCGCGTCGCCGTAGCCCCCACCCGAGAGCGTGAGCCGTACCGACAGACCGGACCCGGACGCCCCCAGCACCTCCGCCCTCACGTGCGCGCCGTCCCCCTCGGCGGCGTCGAGCCCGAACGTCACGATCCTCCCGGGGAACCCGGCGGGCACGAGCGCGCCGCGCTCGTGTGAAGGGACGATGGCAGTGGTGCGCGCGGTCGCGCCGTCGAGGAGCTCTCCCTTCGTGCGTCGGACGCCGTCGAGCCCGCCGAAGCCCTCGATGTGCGCGTGGCCGATGGACGTGATGATGCGCAGGTCGCCCGGGGCGAGCTCGATGAGCTCGCCGATGTCTCCCGGCTGGTTGGCGCCCATCTCCACGACGAGCGTCTCGATGCCCTTGGGCGCCGCGCACAACGTGAGCGGCACCCCGACGTGGTTGTTGTAGTTCCCCCGGGTCGCCCAGGTCTCGCCGCGCGCCCCCCAGAGCGCGCGCAGGATCTCCTTCGTGGTGGTCTTGCCGTTCGAGCCAGTGAGCGACACGGTCCGGGCGCTGTCTCTTATACACATCTCCGAGCCCACGAGACAGGCAGAAATCTCGT
>CAJXPN010000495.1 GCA_913058025.1 uncultured Myxococcales bacterium
ATCTACACAGAGTAGATCGTCGGCAGCGTCAGATGTGTATAAGAGACAGGCGTATGCGGCGACGGGGTGCCAGAAGGAGGTGATCCCTCCCGGAGCGTTCGTGGTCCTGCTGGACACGCACCCGAAGGGCCTCGACCCGAGGTTCGCGGTCAACGACGCCAGCGCCAAGCTCATCGGGTTGCTGCACGCGGGCCTGGTCTCGCTGGACACGAAGAACGGAGAGCCCGAGCTCGAGCTCGCGGAGTCCGTGGAGCAGACCTCACCGACGACCTACGAGGTGCGGCTTCGCGCGGGCCTGACGTTTCATGACGGGACGCCGCTGACCTCGGCGGACGTCGAGTACACGTACACCCAGCTCAACTCGGAGAAGGTGAAGAGCCCGTTGGCGGGGCTGAGCAAGCGGATCAAGACGTTCGAGGTGCGCTCGGAGACCGAGTTCATGATCGAGCTGTTCGAGCCGCGCGCGCCGTTCATCCAGGATCTGGGGATGGGGATCGTCCCGAAGCACTACTGTGAGCCAGAGGGGACGTGCCCGGATCCTCCCATCGGGGCGGGTCCGTTTCGGTTCGTGTCCTCGGAGGGCCGTGGGACGTTCGTCTTCGGGCCGTTCGACGCGTACGTGGGCGGGCGCCCCGACCTCGAGCGGCTCGCGTTCAGGGTGGTCAAGGACGACAACTCCCGGCTCATCGCGTTGATCGGAGGCGCGGCCGATCTCGTGCAGAACGCGGTCTCGCCGTTGATGCTGCCGGTGGTCGAGCGCGAGGATGACCTCGACGTCGTGACGACGGACTCGTTCAAGTACACCTACCTCCAGTTCAACCTGCGCCGTGAGCCGTTCAAGGACGTGCGCGTGCGGCGCGCGATCGCGCACGCGCTCGACCGGGAGTCGATCGTGCGCCACAAGTACCGCGGCCTGGCGACGCTCTCCACCGGGATGCTCTCACCGACCCACTGGGCATATACGGGTGACGTGCAGACCTACGACTACGACGTGGAGCGGGCCAAGGAGCTGCTCGACGAGGCTGGCTACGAGGACCCGGACGGGGACGGCCCCGAGCCCAGGTTCACCGTCGAGCTCAAGGTCTCCTCGCTCAAGTTCAGGCGCTCGCTCGCGGCGCTCATGGCCAACCAGCTCTCGCGCGTGGGCATCGAGGTGCGCGTGCGCTCCTATGAGTGGGGCACGTACTTCAACGACATCAGGAAGGGTAACTTCGACATGACGACGTTGCAGTGGCCCAGCGTGCTCGAGCCGAGCCTGTACCACTGGGCGTTCCACTCCTCGAACATCCCGACGCCCGATCGCCTCTCGGCTGGCGCGAACCGCTCCGCCTACGTCAACGAGGAGCTCGACGTGCTCCTCGATCAGGGGATGATCGAGGCGGATCGAAATAAAAGGCGCGAGATCTATGTCGAAGTTCAGAAGGTTCTCGCGCGTGACCTCCCGTATGTCTCGCTCTGGCACGAGCACAACATCGCCGTGTTGAGCAAGGGGACGACGGGATATTGGACGACGCCGAACGCGCGCTTCGAGGCGCTCAAGGTCACCAAACGAGAGGAGCGGCCGTGAACGAGAACGGAGAGGAGCTCGGGCTGGATCAGCCACCCCGACGCGCGCAGACACCGGCGAGCGATCGAAAGGACCTGTCCGCGGTGATCGTGGTCGTGGTGGTCGCGCTCGCGGGCGCGCTCGCGGTGGCCTCGGCGAGCTCGGGCAAGATCACGCAGTACATGATGCGCGGGGAGAAGGCGCCGGCGATCGCGCTCGAGGTGCTGGCGATGACGCCGCCCCCTCAGCCGGGCGCATCGCAGCCGCCACGCCCTCGCCAGTTCGTGTCGCCGAGGGAGCACGTGGGGAAGGTCGTGCTGCTCGACTTCTGGGCGACCTGGTGCTCGCCGTGTCGGGAGCAGATGCCAGTGATCGAGAAGCTCCACCTGGACCCATCCTTGAGCGACAGCCTCACCGTCCTCTCGATCAACACCGACGACCCCGACCCGTCGCGCGTGCGGAAGGTGCGCGCGTTCATGACGCACCACAAGTACCAGATGCCCACGCTGCTCGATGACGGCAGCGGGGCGATCGCGTTCAAGGTCACGGCGATCCCGACGATCGTGCTGCTCGACCCGAACGGCGCTGTCCATCACATCCACAGCGGCGTCCACTCCGAGGAGGAGCTGCGCGCGCTGATCGAGGAGGCGAGGCGATGAGGTTCACAGGACGTCTGGCATGCGCCGTCGCGCTCGCGTCGCTCGCGCTCTCCGCGCCCGCGATCGCTCAGGAGTGGGGCGGCGAGGACGACTCGGTCCGCGCGAAGACCCTGGGGGAGCAATGGGGCAACCCGATCAAGTACGAGCTGCGCACGCAGTTCGCCTCGCTGCACTCTTCATACGCGCGGCTGGAGCTGACCTGGTTCGACAAGTACTCCAGCGCGGAGGTCACGCAGGTCCTCTTCGATGACGAGCGCGCAGCGCGCCTGGACCAGTACGAGCTCGAGTACGACCGAAAGAAGCTCACCGTGCGCGTGAAGTACCCTTGCCCGACCACGCTCAAGGACAACGAGACCCGCTGCACCGAGCGCTGGGTCTGGCGCAAGGCGTCGCGTGAGTTCGACCTCGCCGAGACGACGTCGACGAACCCGGTGTCGGAGAACAAGGAGGAGATCTTCAAGATGATACGCGCCGGGAAGTTCGACGCGGTGCGCGCGTCGATCGCCTCGATTCAGAAGAAGTACGGTGACGACAAGGTCCCGTGGATCCCGCTCTACACGGCGTTCGTGGAGCGCCTGCATGGCAAGGTCGTCCAGGACATCGAGGAGCGCGACTACGAGCTCGCGTCGGCGCGCGCGAAGGCGTTCTTCGTGAAGACGCCTCCGATGGAGTTCCCGCTGCGCTGCCCGGATCACGAGAAGATCCTGATATGCGTGGGCGACCTGGTCGAGTGTGGCTGCACCGACCCCCACGTCCAGCTCGAGGCGACCGTGGAGGTCGCCGAGATGTTCGCCGACATCACGCGCGCGCTGCACGAGAACGACGACGACGCGCTCGCCATTCGACTGGGAGAGCGCGTCTCGGCGAAGGTGCCAAACCACTCGGGGCTCCGGCTCGTGCTCGCCGACGCGTACTGGGCGTCGGGCGACGAGAAGAAGGCGGGGGACCACTACGCCGCGGTTCGAAAGATCCGATGGGCAGACAAGACGTTCATACCGAAGAGGGTCTTCGATCGGTTCACGCGTCCCGAGAAGTCGAAGGCGCCTTGACGGCCGGGGCGCTCGGCCGCGCTCACGCGCGGGTCTAATTCTCGACCGAGCGCCCGTTCGAGGGTAACCTCGGGGGCCTGGAATCAGCGCGACCGCACGAGGCGACGAGAGCATGTCCACGACACCGACGAGCAGCGCCAAACCCACCGAGATGACGCTGCGTTACGTGGCAGGCCTGGCCGTGCGCGCCGGGCACATCACCCCGGCGCAGGGGCGCGACGCGCTCGAGCGCGGGGTCACCGTGGGCGCGAAGCTCCTCGAGCAGAAGGTCGCCGGGCTCGACGCGAGGTTGAGCTCGCGCCAGACGGTGAGCCCGGTCGAGGTGCTCTCGAGCTTCGAGTTCCAGAACCCTCAGGGGCTCCCGGTGGACCAGGACGTGCTCACGAAGCTCGTGGCCGCCGACCTGGGCGTCCCCTACGAGAAGCCCGACCCGCTCAAGCTCGACGCCGACCTCATCACGTCGGTGATGAAGCGCCCGTACGCGCAGCGTCACTCGTGCGTGCCGCTGCGCAAGGTCGACGGCAACATCGTCATCACGCTGGCCGATCCCTTCGACCTGAGGCTCAAGAGGGAGCTCGAGATGCTGTGCGACGGGCACGTCACGTACGTGCTCTCGTCCAAGCGCGACATCCAGAACATCATCGCCACGATCTACGGGTTCAAGAACTCCGTGTCGGCGGCCGCCGAGCAGCACACGATCAAGGTCGACGTGGGCAACCTCGAGCAGCTCGTCAAGATGTCGAACGTCGACCAGCTCGAGGCGACGGACTCCCCTGTGGTCTCGGCGGTGGAGTACCTGCTCCACTACGCCTTCGACCAGCGCGCCAGCGACATCCACATCGAGCCCAAGCGCGACCGCTCGCACGTGCGCCTGCGCATCGATGGCATGCTCCACGAGGTCTACACGCTACCGCGCGGGGTGCACCCGCCGCTGACGAGCCGCCTGAAGATGATGGCGCGCATGGACATCTCGGAGAAGCGCCGGCCCCAGGACGGGCGCATCAAGATGTCGCGCCGGGGCGGGGAGATCGAGCTCCGCGTGTCCTCGCTGCCGGTGGCCTTCGGCGAGAAGCTCGTGATCCGCATCTTCGACCCACACACGCTGATCCAGGACCTGAGCGACATCGGCTTCCACGGTGAGGAGCTCGACACATGGCACAGGTTCATCTCGCGACCCAACGGGCTGATCCTGGTGACGGGCCCGACGGGCTCGGGCAAGACCACCACGCTCTACTCGTCGCTGATGGCGCTGGCGGGCCCCGAGGTCAACATCACCACGGTGGAGGACCTGTCTCTTATACACATCTGACGCTGCCGACGATCTACTCTGTGTAGAT
>CAJXPN010000496.1 GCA_913058025.1 uncultured Myxococcales bacterium
CGCCATGACGCTCGCCGAGGTCGTGAACGGGCGCGGCGAGCGCTGGGAGATGCAGCTCAAGGGCGCGGGGAAGACGCCGTACTCGCGGCGAGGCGACGGGCGCGCGGTGATGCGGTCGTCGGTGCGCGAGTTCCTGTGTAGCGAGGCGATGCACCACCTGGGCGTGCCGACCACGCGCGCGCTCTCGCTCGTGTCCACCGGCGACCGGGTCCTGCGCGACATGTTCTACGACGGCAACGCCGCGCACGAGCCCGGCGCGGTCGTCTGCCGCCTCTCGCCGAGCTTCATCCGGTTCGGAAGCTTCGAGATCCACGCGGCGCGCGAGGACACGGACACGCTGCGCAAGCTCACCGACTACACGCTCCGCCACCACTACCCCGAGCTCGGCCCGCCCGGCCCCGAGGCGTACACGGCGATGTTCCACGAGGTCTGCCGGCGCACCGCCGTCATGGTCGCGCACTGGATGCGCGTGGGCTTCGTGCACGGCGTCATGAACACCGACAACATGTCGATCCTCGGGCTGACCATCGACTTCGGCCCGTACGGCTGGCTCGAGCCGTTCGATCCGGGCTGGACGCCCAACACCACCGACGCCGGGCGCAAGCGCTACCAGTTCGGCAACCAGCCCGCGGTCGCGGAGTGGAACCTCGCCAGGCTCGGCGAGGCGTTCAACCTGCTCGTCGACGACCTGGACGCGATCCGAGGCGGCCTGAGCATATTCGAAGAGACCTTCTACCGGGTCCACTCCGACCTCACGTTCTCCAAGTTCGGCCTCGTCACGCCGCGTGAAGGCGACGCCGCGCTCACGATGGAGCTGTTCGAGTTCCTCGAGCAGGTCGAGACGGACTACTGCGTCTTCTTCCGCGAGCTCGCCAGGGTCCCCCTCCACGCCGACGCCTCCGACGACGCCCTGCTCGCCCCGCTCGCCACCGCCTACTACGACTGGGACGGCCTCCAGGGCTCACCAACTCACGCGGCCACGCTCGAGTGGCTGCGACGCTACACCGCGCGGGTTCGCGACGAGGACGCAGGCGACGCCCGCGTCGACCTCATGAACGCCACCAACCCCAGGTACGTCATGCGGAACTGGGTCGCACAGCTCGCCATCGACGACGCCGAGAAGGGTGACTACGGGAAGGTCCGCGAGCTCCTCGACGTCATGCGCCAGCCCTACGCAGAGCAGCCCGGTCGCGAGGAGTACGCCGTGCGTCGGCCCGAGTGGGCGAGGAACCGCCCTGGCTGCTCGATGCTCTCGTGTAGCTCCTGAGCGAGCGGTTCTTGGCTTTGGGTTCGCGGTTTGGAAGAGGGGTGGAGGAGGCGCGGCTGCTCTCCCCGCCGCCGCCCTTCGGGCTTGGCGTTCCCCGCTGGGGAACTGTGTAACGTGCTGGGATCACGGGATTTGGTTCGCGGGGGAGTGCCCAGCGGGCCTTGCCGCCTGCGCGGTCTTCTACGGGCCTCGAAGGGCTCGCGGATACATTAATGCCTTGGCTGGGCAGGAAGAGCCCTGGGTTGCCCACGTGAGTCCACAGCCCCTCCCGGACCTCCCAGGGCACCTCCGCATGGCCGCCCCGGCGAACCCAATCCCATGATTCCTGCACGCTACACAGTTCCCCAGCGGGGAACGCCAAGGGCCGAAGGCCCGGCGGCGGGGAGGGCAGCCGCGCCTTCTCCACCCTCCGTCACAGACACGCACAGTTCTCCAACAGGGAACGCCAGGCCCAAAGGGCGCCGGCGGGGAGAGCGCTGGAGTCCCATTTCCTCCGCGACAGCAGCTTCGACTCAGGTGCTCAGGTGGAATCCTAATTCGCTGCCGAAATGCGCAGCCAGGAAAAAGAGCTGTGCGAGCGATGCGCAGCCAAGAAAGAGAGCGCTGTGCGGGCGACGCTCAGCCAGAGAAAGAGCATATATTGACACGCATACACACGTTCAGTAGGGTGACGGGTGTTCACCCCCGATCGTTTGTACAGCGATCGTGTGTGGAGCAATGATTGGATATGAAGTTCCGCGAGGTCGATCTCGCGTCACGTTTTGCCTCCTTAAAGAGGCTGGGTTCGAGGAGCGAGGACATGACGGATGCCCCCAAGAAGCTGACGAAGCGCCAGAAGATGGTGCTCAACTTCATCATCGATCACATCGAGAGTGAGGGCTACCCTCCTACGATCCGTGAGATCGGAGACCACCTGGGCATCCGCTCGACCAACGGCGTCAACGACCACCTCAAGGCGCTCGAGCGCAAGGGCTACCTGGAGCGCCAGGACGCGAAGTCGCGCGCGCTCAAGCCGCTGCTCAGCGCAGAGGGAGAGTCGTTCGAGGACCTGGCCAACAACGTCATCGACTACGAGGACATCTACGCGATCCCGGTCGTCGGCCGCATCGCCGCGGGCCTCCCTATCTCGGCCATCGAGAACGTCACCGAGACCCTCCACCTTGGTCAGGGCCTCATCGGCCGCTCCGACGACGTCTTCAGCCTCGTGGTCAAGGGCGACTCGATGATCGAGGACGGAATCCACGACGGCGACTACATCTTCGTCAAGAGTCAGCAGTCGGCCCGCGACGGCGAGATCGTCGCCGCGATGGTCGACGGAGAGGCCACCGTCAAGCGCATCTACCGGGAGGGCAACCGCGTGCGCCTCCAGCCCTCCAACTCGTCGATGGACCCCATCTACGTCCACGCCGAAGAGGCCCGCGAGACCGTCATCATCGGCAAGGTCGTCGGCGTCTTCCGCAAGCTCTCCTGAGCCGGGGCGTCGGCTCCAGCTGGCGCGAGAACGAATAAGAGCGGGCCACCTCACTGGGTGACCCGCTCTTATTCGTTCTTGTGGGCCGTCTCAGAACGGCAGCTTGCCCGAGAACCACATCGCGATGACGTCCATGCTCACCGCCACGGACACGTGGATCGCCGCGCCCAGCCAGATGCTGCGTGTGAACAGTGAGAGCAGCCCGAGCGCGATGCCCGCGGCGACAGCGCCCAGCGTCTCGGGCAGCGGCTTGCCGAAGTGGATCATGCAGTACGGCATCACCGAAACGAAGATGCAGTACACCCCGAAGCGTCGCTTGAGCCCGTGAATGAGGAAGCCGCGGAAGAAGAACTCCAGGCTGATGAACTGGAGCGCGTACGCCAGCTCCCACATCACGAAGTCGGCGACCGACTTCGACGCGCCCTTGTAGAACGGGTATGTCCGCTGGAACCCCTCGGTCGAGCCGACCACGAAGAGCGCGGGCAGCACGAGCAGGTACATGCCCACGTAGATCCAGCTGTGCTTGAGCGTGCCCTTTAGTGAGAACCCGTAGTCTCTGAGCCGCTCACGCATCGCGAGCTTGGTGTAGAGCGCCGGGATGATCAGGTAACACAGGGTCGTCGCGCCTACCCAGTAGTAGAGCCTGTGCAGCCTCGCGCGCTCGCCTGAACGAAACCACGACTTGATCAGCTTCTTGGGCTCGTCGGAGAACCACCCGAACACACTCTCGAGCCACTTGTAGTCGGTCGAGCCGCCGTAATACTCCTGGATGCTGAGCGAGACGCACGCGAGCACGATCACGCCGAGGACGCCCCAGTCGATGCGTCGTCGCTTGCGTTCGGTGTCTGCCTGCGACTCGACCTCGTCGAACGCCGCGGCGAAGTCGCCTCGCCACCCCTCGAGCAGCTCCCTGAACTTGGACATGAGCGGACCCTCCTGTGCGCCGCGGTGCGCGGCGGCGCGAGTATACGAGGCGGCGGGCTGGCGTCAAAGCGCTCCGCACCCGTGTGCATCGCGGCGCGCGCTTGTGCTAGTCTCGGCGCGCGCCCGGCCGACCCCGCGGACCAGCGCCCCCAGACGTCCGAGTGGATCTCTCGTCGCACAGGTTCGAGACAGATGAGCAAGACGATGCGCGCGGCCTTGGCCGCGCTGGCAAGCGCAGCTGCGGTCACCTCCGGTTGCAGCTTCGACCCCATTCGAATCGACAGAGTCTTCTGCGGCGCCGACGTCGACTGCCCCTCGAGCTACATCTGCGTCGAGAGGGTATGTGAGCCGCTCGGTGGAGACGGTGGCGAGGACGTCGGGCTCGACCCCGACGAGGACGCCGCGGTCGAGCCCGACACCTCCAGCAACAACATCACGCTCGACTGCGCGACCGACGACGACGGGGACGGGTTCTTCGTCGGGCCAGGGTGTCCGCCCACGCGCATCGATTGCCGCGACGACGACCGCGACATCTACCCGGGCGCGCCCACGCGGTGCAACGGCCTGGACAACGACTGCGATGGGCTCGAGGACGCGAACGCGTGCGGTTGCCAGGACGGCGACGAGCGCCCGTGCGGGATCAACGAAGGGTCGTGCGTTCAGGGGAAGCAGGTCTGCGTCGACGGGGCGTTCGGCGAGTGCGTCGATCAGATCGGCCCCGCCGAGGAGGTCTGTGATGGGGCCGACAACGACTGCGACGGCGAGGTCGACGAGGCGCCCCCGTCGGGTCTGGAGCGTTGCGAGATCCCAGGCGCGTTCGGCGCATGCGGTGAGGGCAGGAGCGCGTGCATCGACGCCACGCGCACCTGCGTCCCCTGTCTCTTATACACATCTCCGAGCCCACGAGACAGGCAGAAATCTCGT
>CAJXPN010000497.1 GCA_913058025.1 uncultured Myxococcales bacterium
GTCGGCAGCGTCAGATGTGTATAAGAGACAGCCCACGCTCCCGACCGACCTCGAGATCTACGTATCCGTCCCTGGCTTGCGATCACCCGTCCGCGTCGGCGACATTCCCGATGCGTTGGCACACGAAGAGGAGAAGACATGAGCGACGAGACGTTCACCGAAGAGTTCCTGACAGGCGTGCGTGACCACCTCAACGAGGACCACCGCGAGCACATGCTCGAGATCGTGCACGCGTACCTCGACGGCGCCTGGGCCACCGACATCACGATCCTGTCGGTCGACGACACGGGCTTTCGCGCCGAGATCACCGACGGCTCCCGCACCGAGCGCGTGACGTTCGCGTTCGAGCAGCCGCTGGCCAAACCGAAGCTGTGGCGCCCCGAGATCATCCGGGTGCTCCGGGCCGCCAGGGAAGAACTCGCGAAGGAGTGATCTGGCCCCATGGACCAGACGAGAACGCGCCGGGCGCCCGCTCGAAGCGAACACCCGGCGCAAAACAGCCCGGCGCAAAACAGCCCGGCGCAAAATAGACCAGCACGTACAATGAGATACGCCGACGTCTCGGCTCACCTCAGAACAGGTACCCCATGAGGTCGACGTCTCCAGCAGGCCACGAGGTCAGGCCCGTGGGCTTGACCATGAGGCAGCCGTCGAGCTGGCGCTCGAAGACGTCGAGCGAGCAATGCTCGTCGATCGCGAGCCAGCGGCACCGCCGGTTCACGAGCGTGTAACCGAGCGCGTCGTAGAGCCGGTGGTCGTCGGCGAACAGGATGACGAAGTCGACGGCGCCCGAGGACGCGAGCGACTCGACCTCGCGCATGAGCGAGGCGCCGTGGCCGTGTCCTCGCGCGGACTCCGCCACGCACAGGTCCACGACGCCCAGGACGCGCGCTGGCGCGTCCCCGACCCGCACGACTCTATGATCCATGCCGACCTGCGCGACGAGCTCGCCGTCGACGTGCCCGAGCAGGCGCGCGTGCGGGAGCTGCTTGAAGTAGGCGCGATCGGAGAAGAACCCCGGGAAGCACCCCGAGAGGAGCGCCAGGAGGGCGCTCCGCTCGGGGTCGTCGAGGGTGTACTCGAGCCGGTGTGTGATGTTCATGGGTCACCTCTTCTTCTTGTTCTGGGCGTTCCTGTACATCTTCCCGAGCTTGCGGCTCTGGGCGCGCTGGGTGGCGACGTCCTGGCGGCGCTGGTGCCAGTCGAGCTCGCGGCCGAGCTTGGTGTAGGACACGAGCCTCCCCGACCGCAGCTCGCCCGTGTCCACCGCCGCGAGCACGGCGCAGCCTGGCTCGTCGTGGTGTCGGCAGTCGCGGAAGCGGCAGGACTCGGCGAGCTGGGCGATGTCCTCGAAGAGGTCGTCGAGCCCGGAGTCGCCGGCCCAGAGCCGGAGCTCGCGCATGCCCGGGGTGTCGATGAGGACGCCGCCGCCCGGCAGCGGGTGGAGGTGGCGCGCGGTGGTGGTGTGGCGGCCGTCGTCGTCGTCGGTTCGGATGCCTCCGGTGTCCATGAGCTCGGCGCCCGCGAGCGCGTTGATGAGCGTGGACTTCCCGACGCCGGACGAGCCGACGAGCGCGACGGTGCGCCCGCCGACGACCCACGGCGCGAGCGCCTGGGCGCCCTCGATCGCGCTGATGGCCACGACCGGCGCGCCCGCGGCCGAATCGGTCGCCCGATCGACGTACCACTGAGGGTCTCTTGCGAGGTCGCGCTTGTTGAGCACGAGCACGGGCTCGGCGCCCGACTCGCGCGCGGCCATCAGGTAGCGCTCGAGGCGCCGGGGCACGAACTCCTTGTTCATCGAGGTCACGATGAAGATCGTGTCCACGTTCGCGGCGATGATCTGGAGCCCCGTGCGCTCGCCCGCGGACTGCCTGGCGAGCATGGTCCGGCGCTCGAAGAGCGCGAGGATCATGGCGTCGCCGCCGGTGTGTTCGGGACCGCGCGCGAGCACCCAGTCGCCCACCTCAGGCAGCTCCTCCCGGGTGACCGCGCGGTAGCGCATCCCGCCGCCGATGCGCGCGTGGACGCGCGCGCCGCCGGGTGTGATGAGCTCGTAACGTTCTCTGTCTTCTCGGCTGACTCGCGCGCGAATGATGCCTTCCATCTGGTCGTACGCGTCCATGGGCTGCGACTCGAAGAAGTCGGACCAACCCAGGTTCTCTAGCGTTTGCAATGCCTTGCTCCGGTCGTGCGCGACCGCACCCGTGCCTCGCCGGGCGCCACTCGTGGGCGCGCCCGACGCGTCGGAGCGATCGCGCGACGCGATCAGGCGGACCCAGCCATCACGTCGTGGACGTGATGTAAGGATCGCGCGTGCGCGTCATGTCGTTGTCTCGTTTTTCGATGGATCGCGTGGCGCGATCCCCTGCGCGGCTGGGAGGGCGTCTCACATGGAGTCGCCCCGCCTCATCAGGCGGCGAGCAGGGAGGTGGCGTAGGATCCGGTGTTCGCGTTCTTCATCATACGCCTCCTCTTCGTGGGGACCGGAGCGGTCCGCGTGGGTGTGTCGGGTCGGGCGACCCGATGAGGCATTCCTGATGAAAGTGCGCGCGCATGTCAACAACCGGGCCGGATGTTCTTGAATCCTGGGCAACCGCGTGTATTGATATCATAGAGTTCAAAACGCCTTGAACTCTCGGAAGGTCAAGGCACGGTGCGAGCACGAGAGGCGAGGAACCATGCACCCCATCGAGCCCGAGAGGATGACCGAGGCGTTGCGTCGCGCGCAGGAGCTGGGCGCTCCAGCGCTGGTCGTGCGCACGCGTCGGGAGCGCTCGCTCAGGGGCCCGTTGGCGTTCTACGAGGCGAGCGCGCACGAGCCGGGTGAGGGCGCGATGAACCCGATGACGGAGTCGGGCTGGTACTGGAGCGTGGGGGATAGAGGCTGGATGGTCGGGATGGGCGTGGTGCGCCAGGAGCGACTGGAGTCGGGCCGCGCGGACCTGACCGAGTTGAGCGAGGTGCGCCGTCGGTGGGCCGAGGACGTGGCGTTGGGGTCGCTCGCTCATGCGCGCGTGGTGGGAGGTGCCGCGTTCGAGGGCGCCCCGAGAGGGGATCGCTGGGGGCAGGCGTGGCGAGGCTGGGGGTCCTCCCAGCTCTGGCTCCCCAGGTTCGTGGCGACGGGCAGGCCCAACGGAGAGGTGGTCGAGGTGACGTGGGCGATGGAGGTGTCGCCCGAGGACACGCTCGAGGATGCGTTGACGCGCGCGGAGATCCACGACGAGGTCGTGGACGCGTGGCTGGACGGGGTCGAGTCGAGGTCGCGACGGATGACGCGTGACCAGGTCGGCGGGGTCGCCACGGAGCCGGACGTGGCGCGCTGGGGTGAGCTCGTGGACGAGTCGGCGACGCGCCTGGGCGCGGGCGAGCTGGAGAAGGTCGTGCTGGCGAGGACCGTGCGCTACGACACGACGCAGAAGCCGCAAGCGCGCGAGGTCATCGACCGGGCGTCGCACGCGTACCCGTCGTGCGCGGTGTTCGCGGTGCGGCCGCCGAGGCTCGGTGAGGTGCCCGCGAGGGTCCTCGTGGGCGCGACGCCCGAGGTGCTCGCGCGCCTCGAGGCGGGCACCGTCTACGTCGACGCGCTCGCTGGCACCGCGCCCGCGGACGCCCCCGACGAGGCGCTGCTCGGCTCCGACAAGGACCGACGAGAGCACGCCCACGTGGTCGAATTCATTCAAGAGAAGCTCGACGACACAGTGAAATTCGGCGCCATCGAGGGGCCGCTCGTGGACGCACTGTCGAACGTGAAGCACCTGCGGACGCCGCTGCGCGGCGAGCTGCGCGACGGCGGCGACGTGTTCACGGTGGGTGGGCTTCTGCACCCGACGCCGGCGGTGTGTGGGAGGCCGCGCGAGGCCGCGCTCGCGCACGTGCTGGAGGCGGAGGCGGCGATCGGGTTCGAGCGCGGCTGGTACGCGGGCGCGCTCGGGTGGGCGACGCTCGAGGGGGACGGAGAGCTCCGGGTCGCGCTGCGGTGCGCGCTGCTGGACGCGGAGGGCGCGGACGTGTTCGTGGGCGCGGGGATCGTGGAGGGCTCGCGGGGCGAGCTCGAGATCGAGGAGACGCGCCTGAAGGCGCGCGCGATGCTCGGGGCGCTGTCGGGAGACCCGTCATGACGCAAGACGCCAACAGGAACGCGCTCTGGGCGCGGGCGATCGCGGAGGAGCTCGCGCGCAGCGGCGTGCGGGACGTGTGCGCGTCGCCCGGGTCGCGCTCGACGCCGCTGACGCTGGCGTGTGAGGCGCACCCCGACCTGCGCGTGACGATGCACATCGACGAGCGGTGCGCGAGCTTCTTCGCGCTGGGGACGGCGCTGCGCACGGGCCGCCCGGCGGCGCTGGTCTGCACGTCCGGGACCGCCGGCGCGCACTACCTGCCCGCCGTGATCGAGGCGCGCTACGCGCGCGTCCCGCTCGTGGTGTGCACCGCAGACCGCCCCGCCGAGCTGATGCACGCGGGCGCGGGGCAGACGATCGACCAGGTCCACCTGTTCGGCGGCCACGCCCGCGCGTTCGTGCACGCCGACCTCCCCGTCGTGGACCCGCTGGCGCTCAGGCACCTGCGGGCGACGGTCGACAGG
>CAJXPN010000498.1 GCA_913058025.1 uncultured Myxococcales bacterium
ATCTACACAGAGTAGATCGTCGGCAGCGTCAGATGTGTATAAGAGACAGCTCCCAACGTGTCGAGCTCGGCGACGTCCGCGGCGACCACGACCTCGCCCGCGCGCGTCACCGTGAGCGAGGCCCCCTGGACGTAGGGCCTCGGCCCGGTGGCCTCGTGTTGGGTGTGCCAGATCGGCTGGCCGTCGTGGACCGAGAGCGCGACGACCGTGAGCGCGTGCGCGTCGAAGCGCTCGTCGGCGACGATCGAGAGGTCGCCCGGCGGGCCGCGATCCTCTGTCGAGAACGCCGCGAACACGCGGTCGCCGTGGGCCTTCGCGGCGACCGGGATCGAGTCGTAGCCGCGCAACCACTTGGCGTCCCCGTCGGGCGCGAGGCGCGCGACGAACGCGCCCTCGACCTCGACCTCGATCGCGCCGAACGTGGTCCCCGGGCTCGCCCTCCCCGCGACGATGAGGTCACCGCCGGGCAGCGCCTCGACGTGCAGCAGGTCCGCGCCGATCAGGGCGCCCTCGGTGGCGGGGGGGGCGTAGACGCGCAGCCGCGTGAGCTCGGGAGGCCCCGTGAGCGCCTCGTCGGTCGTCGGGCGCGTAGACCGCGCCGAGCACGCGCACAGCGCGAGCGCGCTCAGGAGCGCAAGAGCTCGTCGCTGATGATGATCTGACGGACCTCGTTGGTGCCCGCGCCGATCTCGAAGAGCTTGGCGGCTCGGTAGAGCCTGTTGATCTCGGATTCCCACGCGTACCCCATTCCGCCGTGGACCTGGACGGCGTCGTCGACGAGCTGCTTGTACGCGCGGCCCGCGTAGAGGAGGGACGCGGCGCTGAGCTTGTGGATCTCACCTCGCCCGCCGCCTCCGACCTCGAGCTGATTGCACGCGGCCAACACACGGTAGACCATCGCCCGGGTGCTCTCCAGCGCCACGTACATGTCCGCGATCTTGGCGCGGATGAGCTGGAACGACGCGATCGGCTTGCCGAATTGCTCCCGCTGCTTGGCGTACTCGATGGTCAACTCGAGCGCGCGCTCGCCGAAGCCGACGGCGCACACCGCGAGGAACGCGCGCTCGAGGTCGAGCCCTCCCATCAGGACGCCCACCCCGGTGTTCTCGGGGCCGATCCTGTTGGCCGCCGGGACGCGGCAGTCCTCGAAGAGGAGCTCGCCGGTGGGCGAGCCGCGGAAGCCCATCTTCTTGATCTTCTGGGCGACGCTGAAGCCTGGCGAGTCGCGCTCCACGATGAACGCCGAGATCCCACGCGCGCCGCGCTCGGGCGCGGTCTTGGCGTAGACGAGGACGACGTCGGCGATGGGGCCGTTGGTGATCCAGAGCTTGCGGCCGTTGAGGACGTAGTGGTCGCCGTCCAGGCGCGCCGTCGTGCGCATCGCGCCGAGCGCGTCCGAGCCCGCGCCCGGCTCGGTCAGCCCCAGCGCGCCCACCCACTCGCCCGACGCGAGCTTGGGGATGAAGCGCGCGCGCTGGTCGTCGTCCGCGTTCCGCAGGATGTTGTTCAGGCACAGGTTCTCGTGCGCACCCCAGCTCAGCGCGACCGCCGGGTTGTAGCGCGCGATCGCCTGGCCGATGAGCCCCGACGTGAAGAGGTCGAGCCCGGCGCCGCCGAGCTCGGGCGGCGCCGTGATCCCCAGGTAGCCCACCTCGCCCAGCTTCGGGAACACCTGCTCGGGCCACCACTCCTCGTCGTCCATCCTCGCGTTGAGCGGCCCGAGCTCGGCGCGCGCGAAGCGCTCCGCGTGCTCGAGGATCTCCCGCTGGTCTCCGGTCAGGTCGTACATCACGCCGCTCATGCTCTCGCTCCTGTCTGCCCCCATCCCCCGAGAAGGGGCCTGGAGGGTGTGGTAAGTCACGCTCACTATGGCCTCACCTATGACACGGCATCATCCACTGGACAAGCAGACTTGAGCCCGGTATTCAGTGTTCACTAACATTGTTTCGGGCTGGCCAGGAGAGGGCGCGTGGGAGAGACGTTGGAGCATGAGCCCTGGGAGGCGCCGACGGGGCGAGCGGCCGAGATCATGGCCGCCGCCGAGGGCGTGTTCTCCGAGCGTGGGTTCGAGGGCGCCTCGGTCGCCGAGATCGCTCGCCGCGCCGGGATCAGCGAGGGGGCGATCTACAAGCACTTCGAGTCCAAGCGTCACCTCCTCCTGGAGGTCATGCGGTCGTTCTACGAGCCGGGCATCGCCGAGCTCGAGCGGGACCTCGCCGGCGTGCGCGGGACGCGCAACCGGTTGCGCTTCATCATCTGGCGCCAGCTCCGCGTGTACGCCGACGAGCCGGGCCTGTGCCGCCTCGTGATCCGCGAGATCCGCGCTGGCGACGGCTACTACGACTCCGAGTTCCACGAGCTCAGCCGCCGGTACACCGGCATCGCGCTAGGGGTCGTCCACGAGGCGATCGCGCGCGGGGAGATGCGGGAGGGGGTCTCCCCGGCGATGGTGCGCGACGTGGTCTTCGGGTCGGTCGAGCACCTCGCCTGGGGCCTGATGGCCTCGGGCCGGGGGCAGGGCGTGGACCTGGAGCGGCGAGCCGACGAGCTCACCGAGCTGCTCATGGGAGGGCTCGCGCCCGAGCGCGCGCCCGAAGAGGACAGGATGGAGCGAGCGGTCGCGCGCCTCGAGGCCGTGGCCGCGTCGATGGCAGAGTCGATGGATAGGGAGGCAGCCGATGGCGTTCATTGAGAGCAGGATCACGCCCGGGTCGCAGACGTTCGCGGCTCGCCGCGAGCAGATGCTTGAGCTGGTGGAGCAGTTCCGGGGCCTTGAGGCGCGCGTGCGCGACCTCTCGGCCTCCAAGCGCGCGCGCTTCCGCAAGCGCGGGCAGCTCCTGCCCAGAGAGCGCGTGGCCGCGCTGCTCGACCCCGGCGCGCCCTTCCTCGAGCTGTCCACGCTCGCGGGCCTGGGCATGCACGACGACGACGGCGAGTCCACGATCATGGGCGGCGGCGCCATCACCGGCATCGGCTGGGTGCGCGGCGTGCGGTGCGTGATCTCGGCGTCGGACTCGGCGATCAAGGGCGGCACGGTCTCCCCGATGGGCCTGAAGAAGCAGCTGCGCGCGCTCGAGCTCGCGCTCGAGCAGCGCCTCCCGCTCGTCAACCTCATCGAGTCGGGCGGCGCGAACCTCCAGTACCAGTCGGAGCTGTTCGTCGACGGCGGCAGGGTGTTCTACCGGCTCGCCATGTTGAGCGCCGCCGGCATCCCCTCCGTCACCGTCGTGCACGGCTCGTCGACCGCCGGCGGCGCCTACATACCTGGCATGAGCGACTACGTCGTGCTCGTGAAGGACCGCGCGAAGGTCTTCCTCGCCGGGCCGCCGCTGCTCATGGCCGCCACGGGCGAGGTCGCCACCGAGGAGGACCTCGGCGGCGCGACGATGCACACCGAGGTCTCTGGCGTGGGCGAGTACCTCGCCGAGGACGACGCCGACGGCGTCCGGATCGCGCGTGAGATCATGGGGATGCTGCGCTGGAACGACCACCTGCCCGCGCGCACGCCGCATGAGTTCGAGCCGCCCCGGTACGACCCGGCCGAGCTGTGCGGCGTGGTGCCCACGGACTACAAGAAGCCGGTCGACGTGCGCGAGATCATCGCGCGCGTCGTGGACGCGTCGGACCTCCTCGAGTTCAAGGCGCGCTACGGCTCCATGACGGTCTGCGGGCACGCCCGGATCGAGGGCCGCGCGTGCGGGCTCATCGGGAACAACGGGCCCATCGACGTCGAGGGCGCGACCAAGGCCGCCCAGTTCATCCAGCTCTGCGGGCAGTCCGGCACGCCGCTGATCTTCCTTCAGAACACGACCGGCTTCATGGTCGGCACGGCCCAGGAGCGCGCAGGGATCGTCAAGCACGGCTCGAAGATGATCCAGGCCGTCTCCAACGTCGACGTCCCCAAGATCACCCTCCACGTGGGCGCGAGCTTCGGGGCCGGCAACTACGGGATGTGCGGCCGGGCGTACGAGCCCGACTTCGTCTTCGCGTGGCCCAACAACAGGATCGCGGTGATGGGCGGTGAGCAGGCCGCTCAGGTCATGAGGATCGTGATGACACAGAAGCTCGCGCGCATGGGCAGCGAGCCCGACGCGGACTTCATGGACGGGATGGCCAAGGTGCTCATCGACCAGTTCGACCGCGAGTCGCAGGCGCTCTTCGCCACGGCCCGCATCTGGGACGACGGCCTGATCGACCCGAGAGACACGAGGGTGGTGCTCGCCGAGTGCCTGTCGGTGTGTGAAGAGGCGCGGATCAGGCCGCTGCGCCCGAACAGCTACGGCGTCGCGAGGTTGTGATGAAGAGGATACTGATCGCGAACCGAGGCGAGATCGCCGCGCGCATCGCGCGCACCGCAAGAGAGATGGGCTACGAGGTCGTGGCCGTGTACTCGGACGCCGACGCCGACGCGCCGCACGTGCGCGAGGCGGACGCGTCGGTGCGCATCGGCCCGTCGCCCGTGGGCGAGTCCTATCTGGACGCTCGGCGCGTGCTCGACGCGGCCGCGAAGGCGGGCGCCGACGCGGTGCACCCCGGCTACGGGTTCCTCTCGGAGAACGCCGCGTTCGCGCGCG
>CAJXPN010000499.1 GCA_913058025.1 uncultured Myxococcales bacterium
GACGGTCTCGTGCGACTTCCGCGAGATCGAGGAGCTTGGCGGGGCCGTCTGGGCGCCGCTCGTCACCTCGCTCAAGATCGGCTCCTACGGCGCGCCAGCGATCCCCGAGGTCGCCGGGCGGCTCGAGGTGTTCCCCGCGCTCGAACACCTCACGTTCTTCAACTTCGGGATGAAGCAGAAGCCGATGTTCGAGGCGATGGACGGTGGCCTGTTCGATGGCATGAAGTCGGTGGCGTTCGACCGCATCGTGCTCAACAACTTCCATACCTTCACGGGCATCCTGGAGCGCCTCTCGGCGCGAGAGGGGTCATCGGGCCTGACCGAGATCGGCTTCCGGGATTGCCAGATCAAGAGCGCGCACGTCGCGGCGCTCTGCGCGACGCCGTTCGCGCCCAGGCTCCGCGCGATCGACGTCTCCGAGAACACGAACATGAAGACCGCCGGGGCCAAGGAGATCGCGAAGGCCGCGCCCAGGCTCGAGGCGCTCGAGCGCCTCGAGCTGATGAACTGCGGGTTCACGAGCGCGGCGACCAGGCCGCTCGCGCAAGCCGACTGGGCGCGCGCGCCGACGCACCTGGGCCTCGCGAGGAACAAGCTCAAGCGCAACGCGCTCGAGCCGCTGGACGAGGCAGGGTTGCTCACCGCGCTCACCGACAGAGAGGGCGCCGGCGCGCTGGACCTGTCGTCGCACGACCTCGACGAGGCCGCGGTGAGGCTGCTCCTGGACAGGGGCCTCCTCGACGGTTTGCGCCGCTTCACGTGCTCCTATTCGAGCACGCGGGTCGCCACGATCACGCCGATCATCGAGCGCGCGCAGGCCCTCGAGGGCCTGCGACACCTGGACATGTTCGGTTGGGACATGAGCGAACCCGACGTGGACACGCTGACCCAGCGGATGTCACTCGTCGAGCTGAAGCGCGGGACGTCGCGCGACGCGCCGGACGACAACCACACGTCAGACGGCGCCGCCGCGAAGCTGATCCTGTCACACCCCGACCTGAGGCGCCTCGACCTGGGATACAACGATGGCCTGGGAGAGCAGACGCTCGAGGCGCTCCTGTCTGGCGAGGGGGTCGACAGGTTCGAGGTGAGCAACGTGTTCGTGAAGGTCGACTCCGACTCCCCACTGGCCGAGCGCGCTCGCGCCACCGGGAAGTTCGAGGAGAGGGTCGACGGCGACGTGGTCACGCTCCGCCTCAGCACATGGAACCACGTGGTCGACCCACCTCGCCCGCTGCTCATGACCGGAGCCTACTCGGCCTGCTGACGGGACACGGCGTATGCTCACCAGGTGAGCCCGCGCCGAATCAAGGGAACTCGACGCAGTATTGCAAGACGGAGTGACCGTTGACGACGTCGTTGGCGGTAGACTGGAAGAAGAGCTGGACGGGGTCGTTGAGCTCGTCTGGATCGCTCGTGAACACGACGTCGTAGACACCCGGCGGCAGGCCCACGGTCTTCAGGAGGGAAGGTGTCCCGGAGCCTTTGTAGTAGTAGAGCAGCCGATGGTACGCCTTCGTCGCACGATCCATCGCGTAGACGTAGATCGCGTCGCGAGGCTCCGACGTCAGCAAGTCCAGGCCATCGTACGTCACGTTGATGGACGACACGTTGGAAACGGGGATGTCCACGGCGTACGTATTCGTCCCCGAGGTGAAGACGACGTCACGCTCGAGTACGGAGAAGCCGTTGATGACATCGTTGGCGGTGGACTGGAAGAAGAGCTGGACGGGGTCGTTGAGCTCGTCCGGGTCGCTCGTGAACACGACGTCGTAGGTCCCGGGCGGCAAGCCCACGGTCTTCAGGAGGGAAGGTGTCCCGGAGCCTTTGTAGTAGTAGAGCAGGCGGTGGTACGCCTTCGTCTCGTTGTCCACGGCGTACACGTAGATCGCGTCGCGAGGTTCGGCTGTCAGCAGGTCCTGGCCGCCGTACGTCACGTCGAGCGATGCGATCTCGGCGACGGGGATGTCCACGGCGTACGTGTTCGCGCCGGCTGAGAAGACGACATCACGCTCGAGGACGGAGAAGCCGTTGATGACGTCGTTGGCGGTGGACTGGAAGAAGAGCTGGACGGGGTCGTTGAGCTCGTCTGGATCGCTCGTGAATACGACGTCGTAGACGCCAGGCGGCAGGCCCACGGTCTTGAGTACCGAGGGGCTGCCCGAGCCTTTGTAGTAGTAGAATAGGCGATGGTACGCCTTCGACGCGTTGTCCACGGCGTAGATGTAGATCGCGTCGCGAGGCTCGGCCGTCAGCAGGTCCTGACCGCCGTATGTCACGTCGACAGATGTGATGTGCGCCACGGGGATGTCGATGTTCGAGGACCAGGTCGTCGTCGAGGTGCACGTGTTGGGGGAGCCGCCGCACGAAGCCGTGATCGAGCCCTGACAAGACCCCGACGCGCTGCATGCATCTCCAGACGTACACGCGATGCCGTCGTCGCAGCCCGAGCCGACCGATGCGTTCACGAGCGAGAAGCTCTGCGTCGCCTCGTCGCAGGCGCCATACGACTGACACGGCCCTGGGTCCGCGGGGGCCTGAGGGACGTTGGTGGGCACGCAGCCCTGGGCGTCGGCGTCGTTCGAACCGGGCGCGCAGACCTCGACCCCCGTGCAATACAGGCCGTCGTCGCAGGCGACGTCGGTGGGCGAATGCGTCGCGATGCCGCCCGAGCAAGAGTCCGCGGTGCAGCCGACCCCGTCGTCGGGGACGTTGGAGTCGTCGTCGGTGCTGACGCACCCGCCCTGCGCCACGTCGCAGGCGTCGTCGGTGCACGGGTTGGAGTCGTCGCAGCTCGGGGCAGAGGCTCCCTGACACTGCCCCTGCTGACAGGTCCCGCCGACCATGCACGCGTCGAACCTACAGGACACGCCATCGGTGGCGTCGACGTACTCACAGGTCCCCTGAACGAGGGCGTCGTCGGTGCATGGGTTGGAGTCGTCGCAGTCGGGGACGAAGCAGACGGGCTGGCCGGCGTCGACGCGACACGCCTGGTTCTGCGCCGCGCAAAGGTCTGGGAGGCAAGGATCGTCGGTGCACCCACCGGCGCCGTCCGGGTGGAACCCGGCCGCGCAGCCACATACAGCCTGAGTCCCGGGACCACCCGAGGTGCACGAGGTCTTGTCCTGCTCGGTGCACGGGTTCGGCAGGCACGGGTCGTTGGTGCAGCCCCCCATACCGTCGTCGCCGTACCCGCCGAGGGCGTCGCACGCGTCACACACGTCACCCGTGTAGCCAGGGGCACACGCGCACTCGACCTCTCTGGTCGAGTCGTCGCACACCCCGTTGCCCGAACACGAGCCAGGCTCGCAGCTCTCGTCGGGCACACAGGCCGCGGACGCGGCCTCGTGGAAGCCGACGTCACAGCCACACACGGCGGGGGTGCCAGGGGCCCCCGAGGTGCAAGAGGTCCTGTCTTGCTCGGTGCACGGGTTCGGCAGGCACGGGTCGTTGGTGCAGCCCCCCATCCCGTCGTCGCGGTACCCGTTGACGTCGTCACACGCGCCACAGTTCTCGCCCGAGTACCCCTCATCACACCCGCACTCGGTCTGTCCGTCCGTGTCGTCGCACGTCCCGCGGTTCGAGCACGTGTTCGGCTGGCACTCCTGGTCGGGCACACAGTCTCCGCCCTCCTCGTGTGTCCCCGCGGGGCAGAAGCAGACCGCGGCGCCAGCGCGCACCTGGCACTCCTTGCCGCCGCTGCACACGAGCACGTCGCAGGGGTCGTCCGTGCACCCCCCGTCCCCGTCGGGCTGGAAGCCCGCCGCGACGTCACACGACTCACAGAAGTCTCCGGCGAACCCCTCACGGCACACACACGAGATAATGCCGCCCGTGTCGTCGCACGCGCCTCGCCCGCCGCACGGGGCGTCGTCGCAGGAGTCGTCCAGGACACACTCGCCCTGCTCGTCGTGGTAGCCCGGCGCGCACGCGCACAGGTCGGGCGCGGCCTCGTCGCAGACGGTGTTCGGGACGTCGGCGCATGGGTCCTCGGCGCAGGGGTCCGCGACGCACTCTCCCTCGCGCTCCTGGAACCCAGGGTCACACAGGCAGCCGTACGCGGACTCCATCTCGACGCACACGCCGCGTCCCTCCTGGTCGCACGGGTTCGGGTCACACAGCTCCGCCTGGTCGGCGTCTGCCTCTGCGTCGGCGCCGTTGGCGTCCACTCCGCTGGCGTCGACGTCCGCGCCGCCCACGTCGGGCGAGTCCCCTGGAGAGGGGTCGTCGCACTGGCACCCTCCGACGAGGAGGGCGAAGAGGAGCAGCGCAAACGGGATGTGACGAAGAGACATGGAGGCGTCCGAGGTTCGAGATGTCTGACCGTTCAGTTAGATAGAGGTCCGACACACTACGCGCAACTCCACGCGGGATCGTCATTCCATCGATGAACCCTCGTGCTGTCGCGATCAGGGAGCCAACTGAGGGTGGCATTCCAGCGCGTTCGGCCTGGGCGCTCCAGGCGAACCCATTGGAGCTCCCACGACCGACCAGCGGCCGCCCGCCTGTCGGCAGGGCTTCGCGTCTCCTTCCAGGAGACTTCCATCGTGCATGAATCGTGGGATTGGG
>CAJXPN010000500.1 GCA_913058025.1 uncultured Myxococcales bacterium
GCGAGGGGACCGCGGAGTGAGCGTGAGCGAACGGCCGCTGGGGGACCGTGTGGCAACCCCACCCCCAGTCCTCTTCAAATCCGCCAACCCACTAAGATACGGGGGTGAAGCCTCGAGCGGCGCTCACTCCTTCCAGATGATCTTCCAGGGCTTGCGCTTGATCTGGCGCATGAGCTCCTTGAGGTCGTCGTAGATCTCGCGGTCGTTGAGGAGCTGACCGACGGTGCCCTCGCCGTTCTTGACCTTGGCGACGATGGCCTTGCCGTCGGCGGAGATCGTCTTGGCGTTGGCGGCGGCGATCTCGACGTCGTCGATGGCGCGGGTGAGCTTGGGCTCGTTGGCGACGATGAGTCGGTCGGCGGAGTCGGCGACGGCGCGGGCGGTCTTGAGGGTCGAGTCGACTTCGTCGAGCGTGGGCTTGATGCGCCCGTCGACCTCGTCGGCGATGCGGCGCGCGCTCGAGGACGTGCGGCGCAGGTCCTTGGCGCTCGCGCGCAGGTCGACGATGAGCTCGTTGATGGGCTGGCCGTCCTCGACGCCGAGGTTGAGGGCGGCGAGGAGCGTGTCGGCCTTGTCGACGGAGCGCCGGAGGCCAGCGACGGTGCCGTCGATGTCGGCCCGGTTAGAGCTCAGGATGTCGTTGATGGTGGCGACGAGCGTCGCGGTGTTCTTGATGAGATCCTTGGTGGAGATCTCGGGGTTCTCGAGCAGATCGATGAGGACCTCGAGGAGCTTGGCGCCCCTGGAGACGATCATGTCCATGCGAGGGGGGTCGACGCCGCGGACAGACGAGCCGTCGGCGATGGGGGGAGCGTCGAGGCTCTCGGTGACGATCTCGATGTAGGGCTCGCCCAGCACGCCGCTGGTCGTGATGTAATACTTCGAGCTCTCGCGGATCGAGTCGGAGTACTCCTCACGGACCGAGAGCTTGGCGCGCACGGCGACGGCGGACTCGCCGGGGCCGGTGCGGCCGGACTCGCGGAACTGGAGCTCCTGGACGGTGCCGACGTTGAAGCCCGCGATGGCGACGTCTGCGCCAGGCTTGAGGCCGCCGGCGTTGTCGAAGTCGACGTTGAACTCGAAGCCGCGGCTGAGCGAGAAGTCACCGAGGACGAAGACGAAGGCGACGAGCAGGCCGAGGCTGAAGAGCACCAGCGCGCCGACCTTGACCTCGATGGGCATACCTTTGTTCTGCATCGTGAAATCGGACCGTAGTAGGGAGTGGGTCGTTCGAGGGCGGCGGGGTCATCGGGCTCGCCTCAGATCTCCATCGGGCCATCCGGGCGGCCGTTGATGAACTGCTGGACGATGGGGTCTTCGCTGTGACGAAAGTCGTCCTGAGTGCCGTCGAGCATGAGCTTTCCTTTGTATAGCATGGCGATTCGATCAGCGATCCCGAAGATGGAGCGCAGGTCGTGGGAGATGACGATGCTGGTGACGCCGAGGTTGTCCGACAGGTGGCGGATGAGCTTGTCGACCATGGCCGCGGAGATGGGGTCGATGCCGGTGGTGGGCTCGTCGAAGATGACGAACTCGGGGTCGAGCGTGAGCGCTCGGGCGATGGCGACCTTCTTGCGCATGCCGTCGCCGAAGTCGGCGGGGTACGAGTCGGCGAAGGCGTCCATGCCGACGAGCCGGAGCTTCTCGTGGGCCATCTCCTGGGCCTGCTTCATGGACACGTCGAGGTGCTTTCGGATGGGCAGGACGACGTTCTCGAGCAGGGACATCGAGTCGAAGAGCGTGGAGTTCTGGAACACCATCGCGCAGCGCTTTCGGATTGGATAGAACTCCTGCTCGGAGAGGTCGGTGATGTCGACGCCGTCGAGGTAGATGCGCCCCTCGTCGGGGCGCAGCAGCCCGATGAGGTGCTTGACCATCACGGACTTGCCGGCGCCGGACTGACCGATGATGAAGAAGACCTGCCCCTTCTGGACGTCGAGGTCGACGCCCCTGAGCACGTGCTTGGGGCCGAAGCTCTTCTTGATGCCGCGAAACTCGATGGTTCCCATGGTTCAGCGACCTCCGCGAGGCGAACGGTTCATGGCCGTCGTAGGGTTCAAAAGTTCACCTGCGTCGAGATCGAGAGACGGTGCCACCACCAGGACTGTTCGACGGGTCCGCCCTCCCCCGTGAAGTCGGTGGGGAGCTCGAGGCCCTGGATGAGCGGGACGCCGTAGCCGACGTCGAAGATGGCGAAGTGCTCGTCGCCCTGCCAGACGATGGCGCCCACGCGCAGGTCGGCGCCCAGCGTCTGTATCGGCGCGTCCTCGAGGGCGGCGCGGAACCACTGGAGCCCGACGCCGGCCTGGAAGCCGCCGAGGTCCCCGGAGGGGATGAAGCGGCCGAGCACGGACGCCTGGAACGCGAGCGCGTACTCGGAGGGCGAGGAGTCGCCACGTGAGGCGGTGTGCTCGTTGACCCACTGGACGCCGAGGTCGAGCTCACCGCTCATCATGAACTGCGTGCCCATGACGTGGTGGAGGCCAAGCTTGATGAGCTGGGCGTGGGTGTAGGCGTTGGCGTAGAGGCCTGGGACGTCGGGGTCGGCCTCGGCGTCGGTCAGGAGCCCGGGCTGAGCCGACATGCCGATCGTCACGAACTTCTGACCGAAGCGGGCGCCGGCGTCCTGCGCGGAGGCGCCCGAGGGCGCGAAGATCGCGAGGGCGATCGAGGCGATGAGGAGCGTGTGGATGCGTCGGGTCAAGGGGAGAGCCTTCAGATGAAGAGGAGCACGACGAAGCCGAGGCCGGAGATGATGAAGTCGAGGATGACCACGGCGAGCGAGGCGTAGACGACGGCTCTGGTGGTGGCCTGGCCGACGCCCTCGGAGCCGCCGTGGACGTTGAGCCCGGCGTAGCAGGAGATGATGGGGATGGCCATGCCGTAGGCGAGCGCCTTGGAGAGGCCGATGGCGATGTCGAACCAGCCGACGAAGCCGAAGTCGACGAACGTGCGGGGGTTGAGGTCGAAGGAGAAGTACGCGGTGGCGGCGCCGGCCGAGTAGGAGACGAGGACGGCGAAGATGGTCAGGCACAGCGTGGTGACGACGGAGGCGATGAACCTCGGGACGACGAGGTACTCGACGGGCTGCGCGGCGCACATGCGGAGCGCGTCGACCTGCTCGGTGACGACCATCGAGCCGAGCTGCGCGGCCATCCCCGTGCCCGAGCGCGTGGCGATCATGAGCGCGGTGATGGTCGGGGCGAACTCGCGCAGGAGGAGCTGCAGGAAGAGCGCGCCGAGGAGCTGGAGGTCTCCGGTGATGCGCATCGCCTGGAAGCCGGCCTGGTAGATCAGGATCATCCCGAGGAAGCCGAGCGTGAACGCGATGAAGACCACGGACCGGTTGCCCATCTCGTACATCTGCTCGAACACGACGTCCCAGCGCTTCCGACCTCGCAGGAGGTAGTAGAACGTGAGCGCGCCCATCTGAACGATGCCGCTCAGGATGACGAGGATGTTCACGACCGGCTCGCCGACGGCGGCGAGCAGGCGCTGCCACGCGGGCGCGCTGGGGGGTGTGGTGGGTGCCGAGCTCAATGGGCTGCCGAGGAGAAGATGAAGTCGATGACGAAGATGGCGATGGCCGAGCCGACGACGGAGGCGTTGACCGCGCGGCCCACGCCGACGGCGCCGCCGCTCACGGTCAGGCCGAAGTGGCAGGATATGACGGCGATGGCGACGCCGAACGCGAGCGCCTTGTAGAGCCCGATGAAGAGGTCGTCGAGGGTGATGTAGCTGATGATGGACCAGGCGAAGAGGTTCACGTCGACGCCGAGCAGGAACTCCGAGGTGATGGCCCCGCCGACGAGCGCGGTCGCGTCGCCGACGACGACGAGCAGGAACATCATGATGATCATCGCGTAGAAGCGAGGCAGCACGAGGTAGCTGATGGGGTCGATGGCGAGCGCTCGGAGCGCGTCGATCTGGTCGGTGACCTTCATGGTGCCGAGCTCGGCGGTGTTGTTGGCGCCGACGCGCCCGGAGAACATCAGGCCGATGAGGATCGGACCGACCTCACGCAGGATCGAGTACCCGGCGCCCCACCCCAGCAGGCCGTAGGCGCCGTACTCCTGGATGTAGGTGCCCGCCTGGATGACCATGATCGCGCCGGTGAGGACGGCGGTGACGACGATGATGGGGAAGGACTTGACGCCGATCTTGTAGAGGTTTCGCCAGGTCTCGGGGCCGTCGAGGTTCCAGGGGGCGATGCGGCGCAGGATCTGCCCGATGAGCATGACCATCCCGCCGACCTCGGCAGACCAGGCCAGGAACTTGTCACCGACCGAGCGCAGAGGCGACTCGACGCGTGTTCGGATACCGCTCACGCGGACCTCTTCGGTGTGGGGGCGTCGCTCTGGGCCATGCCGAGGACGTCGTCGCTGAAGCCGTCCCAGAACTGTCGGACGATGGGCGTGGGGTCCTGCTCGATCTCGTCGCGCGTGCCGGAGAAGACGACGCCTCCACGCTCGAGCAGGACGAAGGTGTCGCAGATGGACTTGATGCCCTCGATGTCGTGGCTGATCGTGAGCGAGGTGGTCCCGAGCGTGTCGCGGATGTCGGCGAGC
>CAJXPN010000501.1 GCA_913058025.1 uncultured Myxococcales bacterium
GCGCTCGACCTCATCGAGCGCTGCGAGGACGACGACGCGCTCGCGCAGACCGTGCGCGCCCTGAAGATGCAAGCGTCGCGCTGGCAGCCGGGCCCGATGTCCCGATGGGCGCCCGACGGCGACTGGAAGGAGCCCGTCGCGACGGGCTCCGAGTGGCACCGCGCCATCCCACTGGGTATCCTCCAGGTCGCGCCGATCCGGTGGATCGAGTTGATGGCCGCGGGCGCGCGCTCGCCGAAGTACGGGCTCGCGCGCGCCATACACACGCACGGCCTCGAGCTGGACTCGACGCAGTGGGTCGCGATGCTGTCGTGCCCGGACCTCACGGACCTGCGCCAGCTCGACATGCACACCAACGGCCTCGGAGCGTCGTTCTTCGAGGCGCTGCGCACGCTCCCGTCGACGCGAACGCTCGAGCGGCTCCGGCTCTCCAACATCGTCGACTACAACGTCGGCGGGATCGAAGGCGACCACCACCTCGGCGCGCTCTCCACGCTCAGCGTCGTGCGCGAGGCCGGAAGCCCACAGAGCGGCGCGCTCTCGCGCTTCTTACGCGCGCCGGCGATACGAAGGATCGACGAACTCCACCTCGAGCGCGACGACCAGGACACCATGCTCGAGCTTCTCGACGACCCTGGCGTCCTGCCACACCTGCGCACGCTGGGGGTGCGGACGCACGTCCCGGCGGGCGTCCGCGCGGCGCTCGGCCGCCCCGCGTTCAGGCGCGTCGAGCGCGCCTGCGTCGCGCTCACGCTCGAGGTCCACAGGAGCGGCAGCCCGGAGGAGCTCGCGCGCGGCTTCGCCACGAAGCTGAACCACATGACTCGAGGCGTACGAGGCATCCGACACCTCGACCTCACGCACACGAAGCCCGTTTTCTACGGCTACACGGGGCGATCGATCGTCGACCACTTCCCCCAGGCGATGATGGGCGCGCTCGCGGACTGGGAGACGCCCGAGGACCTCGAGGTGGTCACGCTCGGGCCCTGGTGGTCCGAGACGATCGAGGAGTGGCTGGCGCACGATCGGGGCGTGCGCGCGTTGCAGTCCGCGGAGGAGGCGTACTGACGCGTCAGGCGAGTCGGGGGCCACGAACGAGAAGAGGCGAGCCCGCTGGAGCGGGCTAGCCTCTTCTTCACTCGTGGCGCGTCACGCACGGCGTGTCACGCATCAGATGATGCAGTTGTCGCCGTCGCAGAAGCGCTCGGTGACCTCGTGCTCGGTGTCGTTGAGGTTGATCGGCTTGAGGTCCTTGGCCATCGCCTCGTAGGCCTCCTTGTCGAAGGTCTCGTAGGGCGCCTGGGCGTAGCCGTGGTCGTTGGAGGGGAGGAAGCTGATGCCCTTGAGCTTGTCCTCGTAGCGCTCGAGGATGCGGGCGATGTCGCTGGCCTCCTCCTGCTTGAAGTCGACGGTGCAGGAGACCTGGTTGTCGGCCCACCAGCGCTGCATGGCGGCGGCCAGGTCGACCTTCTCCCAGATGCCCACGTCGGACTTGCCGCGCTTGTAGTAGGCGGACTTGATGGGGAAGGAGATGACCGAGGTGGCGTCGGAGTACTGATCGGCCTCGACGTGGTACCCGGCCTCGCGGCAGGACTGCACGATGGGGCTGGTGTCGGAGACGCGGACGCGGCGGATGTAGTGCTCGGCGTGGTCGAAGTGGACGCCGGGGGTGGCGCCAGCGAGCAGGCTGACGGTGCCGCTGGGCTTGACCGAGGTCATCTTGATCGAGCGCGGGATGGCCAGCCACTCCGAGTACGACTTGTCGACCTGCTGGAGGAACTTGTAGGAGGTGTCACACCAGCTGATGAACTTGCGGTAGCCGTGGCGCTCGGCGGCCTGGACGATGCCCGACATCGAGCAGCCGATGCGGCGGTTGCGCAGGACGATGGCGTTGGTGAGGCGGTCGTGCGTGGGCACGAGCGTGACGGCCTTGGCGTACATGTAGGCCATCTTGAGCGTGGCCTTGTAGTCGTCGAGCGTGGCGTGGTGCGCGGGGAAGGTCTCCACGAGGCAGCACAGCTCGCCGTCCTCGAGCGACTGCTCGAGGCAGGGGTTGCCGCCCATGACGCGCTCGTCCTTCCAGTTGATCGGGTCGGCCATGCGGCCGTAGGCGCGCATGGTGTCGAGCCACGCGTAGCCGGGCTCGCCGTTCTCGGCGGTGCGCGCGGCGGACGCCGTGTAGTCCATGCCCTGCTCGGCGAACAGGGAGTTGTTCGAGGCCCAGCGCCACGCGAACAGCTTCTCCTTGTCCAGCTTGAGGTCCATGAACTGGTCGTCGTTGGGCTCACCGAACGCGATCTGGGCCGAGCGGCGCACGCCGCCGGAGACCACGCAGGCGCCCACGATGTTCATCGTGTCGACGATGAGCGCGGAGTCGACCTTGGTGCCGATGTTGGCGTCGTAGAGGGCGTCGAGGCGCGTGAGCATCTGGACGAGCGGCTCAGGGCCCGACGCCACGCCGCCGAAGGACTTGATCGGGGTGCCCTGCGGGCGGACCTGGGACACGTCCCAGGACTTCGGGAGCGCGCCCTTGCCGACGTAGGCGTTGAGCACGATCTCGAGCGCCTCACACCAGCCCTGGCGGCTGTCCTTGACCAGGAAGGGCTCCTGGGTGCGCTCGGGGCGCACGATCCCGACCTTGCCCTTACCGCGGGTGTCGAAGCCCACGCCCACGCCGAGCATGAGCATCTCGAAGGTCCACGAGAACGGCGCCGCGTAGTCCACGTCGATGTGCTGCGTGGAGCGGAACGCGCAGTTGTTCAAGGGCGCGCCCGAGCGCGTGTACACGAAGTCGGTGCCCATCATCCAGAGCCCGCGCCCGGGGGGCAGGAACTTGAACGTGAACATCCGCTGCATCATGTCAGCGGCCTTGTGCTGGGCCTCATCGTCGTTCCAGGGCAGGTGCAGGCTCAGGCAGTGGTTGCGCAGGACGGTGAACGTCCCCTCCACCACGCGCTGGCAGGTCTGGTACCACTGCTCCTGACCACCTCCCTCCATCTCACGCGAGTACGTTCGCGCGTACGTCACCTCCGAGAGGGCGCCGAAGCCCCAATTCACGGGGCGCCCGCGGTACTCGGAGAGGATGGATTCGTGGAGGTGGAAGCGTCCCTGGGAAAGGTCGACGATCATGTTCGGATTCCTCGAGGCTAAGGCTTGGGTAACTGCTTGAAATATTTGAGTTCGATGATGGGCAGAGAGGGTCGCTCAGCCCGCGTCGAACGTCCCTGTTCGTTGCGTCCGCGTCACGTGCAAGCCGCTGGGGCGTTGCTCTGGTGGCGCTGTCTCATGGTCCATTTGAGTAGCACCCAGATCCAGAAATACACACTAGATTTTGCATCATGTTTTGGTGCTACCCACTACATCTTGTGGTTTGACCCGCATGACAGCCCGAGACGACCGTGGTCGCGTCACGAGGTGACACGAACCGAGGTTTCTGACGGGGGCGGTCGGTGAGCCTTTTCGACCCCATCGCGAGCAAAAATCATGCGCGCTGAGGTCGTCCACGTGATCCCTCGGCGAGGCAGAGGGGACGAGATGTGGGGGACGAAAAGTAGTGAGTATACAAGATGTCGTGCAAGCGCTTTTTTGGCGCGCGCGAGCAACTGACCACCCGCAAGAGCACCCGATGAGGCACACGTCACGCGCCCCGGAACGGCGTCGGACCGGGTCCCAAAAACGTGTTCGGCTTGGTCGAAGACGACCCGCCACCCGATGACCTCGGCGAACCCGTCGAGCCCCCGATCGCCCTCCGAAACGTCGCCTCGGAGAGGCCCCGTGGGGGTTCCTCACGCCCCAGACCGAGCTCCGCGCCGCCAACGTCGCGTCCTGTACGAGCGATCTCTACCGATCGCCTCCCTGGCGCTCCGGTCGAGCGCTGGTTCGAGGCCGCCTGCGGAGCGTCCATCCCGCGCCGCACCTACACCTCACTCCACGCGCTCCAGGACGACGTGGACGCGGGTCCTGCGGTCGCGCTCGATACCGACGGGGACGACCTTGGGCTTGTGCCCCTCGGCCCTCACCTCGAGCGAGTGCTCGCCCTCCAGCAGATCGATCTGGAGGGGCGCCGTGCCCGCCTTCTCACCTTCGAGGTAGAGCACCGCGCCCGATGGCGTCGTCTCCACCACGATCGATCCCTTGTGCTCCTTCTCGGGCGCTGGCTCCTCGAGCGCGGGCACTGAGGGCCGCCCGGGCGAGGGCTCGGGCGCGAAGATGGACAACGCGGTGAGCGCGGCGCCCGCGCCCACGGACGCCGCGACCAACCCCACGAGCCACGTCCGCCTCGCCTTCGAGCGCGGCCGCGCGCCCATCGACTCGAGCACGCCGCTCGCCTCCTCTTCTTCGTCGCGGCTGAGCGCGCGCAGGATCGACAGGATCTCGAGCACGCTCGAGGGGCGCGCGTCGGGGTCCTTCTCGAGGCACTGGTGGATGAGCCGGAGCAGCGGGACGGGCAGGCGCCTGCCCGCGGGGATGCGCTGCGAGAGCCTGGGCGCCGGCTCCTTGACGTGCTTCTGCATCAACCCTGTCTCTTATACACATCTCCGAGCCCACGAGACAGGCAGAAATCTC
>CAJXPN010000502.1 GCA_913058025.1 uncultured Myxococcales bacterium
ACGAGATTTCTGCCTGTCTCGTGGGCTCGGAGATGTGTATAAGAGACAGTCGCCGCGCACGAGGCCGACGACCTCACGCTCTGGGACCAGACCTTCGGCCGCCGCGACGGCGCAGACCCGCTGAGCAACATCACCGACGCCGCCGCCGGCCGCGACGCCAGCACCTCGTGCTACGGCACCGCGCCGTGCCGCCCCGTCCGCCTCCAGGAGCCCCTCCTGCGCGCGATGCGTGACCTGCGCACCCGCTACGGGATGTCGTACTTCGTGACCTCCATCGCCGGCGCCTCACACAGCCAGGGATCGCTCCACTACCAGGGCCGCGCGATCGACTTCGACGAGGTGAACGGCGCGCGCATCCTCGGTGACAGCGCGCACGCGCGCGCGCTCATGAGCGCGTGCCGCGAGATGGGCGCCACGGAGGTCTTCGGCCCGAGCAACGACCCCAGCGGCCACGCCGACCACGTCCACTGCGCCTGGTGAGCCGAGGCGCGTGACCGACCAGACATCCCCGCGCGCTTCAAGTACGCTCCTCCCATTCGAGCGAGCCGGACGAGCCATCAGGGAGCGACGATGCGTAGGTTCTTGTTTCCGTTACTCTTCGTCGTGTCCTGGTCGATCGGCTGCCCCAGCCCCTCGCTGCGCACGGGCGAGACGCTCGAGTCGGGGCAGTTCGGCATGAGCGCGGGGATCAACTTCGCGATCCCGGAGCTCGGCCCCGACGCCCCCGAACCCGCGCCGATCGACGTCTTCAACGGCTTCGGCTTCGTGGTCGACTTCACGCTGGGGCTCCCGGCGGGCTGCGAGGCCACCGCCGGGTTCCGCACGATGACCACGCCGCTGTTCGCCGAGGCACGCTGCGGGCTCTTCCAGGAGCGCCGCGGCGACGGCCTGTCGCTGGCGCCTGGCGCAGGCATCGGGTGGTCGGTCATCGCGCCCGAGGGCGAGCTCCCGATCGAGCTCCGCGGCTGGGTCGACGTGAGCAAGAAGCTCGGCGGCGCGATCTCACCGCTCATGCGGGTCGAGTACGCGCGCGGCCCGATGCTGCGCCACAAATACCGGGGAACCAGAGGCCTGCACTCCGAGCAGGGCCCCTACGTGCTCGTCCCCTCGTCGGCGGGGCGGCTGAACGTGACGCTCGGCGCGGCCGTACACATCCCGAACGGGGACGACCTCTTCGACGCGGTCCTCGTCGGCGTCACCCCCTACTGGGTGCTCCACACCGAGGACGAGGAGCTCCCGACCGAAGGTTGGGGCGGCTCGCTCGGGTTCCGCTTCCAGTAGACCTCCTCAGTCGTCCTTCATGACCAGGCCGCCACCCTCCACGGCGAGCTCGAGATCGCCGGCGTCCTCCTGAGCGTCACCAGAGAGCTCGATCTGCCCGACGAGCTCCACGCCGAGCGCGCGCGCCGCCGCCACCGCGACCTCCCCGCGCAGCGACGCCAACGCGCTGGCCAGCACCGCGCGACCCTCGTCGCCCTCCCCCAACGCGGTGACCGCGCGCATCCTCGCCATGTCCGGCAACGTCTCGTCACCCAGCGCGCGCTCGGCGTGGAGGCTCGACAGGCGCCCCACGCACAGCTCCCGCACGTGCATCCCCAGCCTGATCCGCGCGCGCAGCGGGTTCGCCAGCAGATCGTAGTCGGTCAAGCCGATGACGTCCGCGGCCTTGAGCTTGGAGAGGCGCTTGCCAGGGACATGAGACATGCGGTCAGCCGTCGCGCCGCTCGCCTCGTCCAAAGCCTCGCCTCCACCCTCGCCCTCGAGCGCGCCCGCTGGCTCGGGCGCGGCGGGCAGCGCGGCCGGCTTCGCGGCTCGCGGCCTGAGCCGGTTGGCGACGTAGAGGGCGGTGAAGCTCAGGTGTCCGACCATGAACTGAAACATCAGCGCCGACACCTTCCCGGGGTTGAAGAGCGAGACGAACAACGCGACCACCACGAAGGGGGAGGACGCCGCCAGGGCGAACAGGACGTAGGAGGAAAGCGACGACGTGGGCTCACCACCGCCGCCGCGTTGATCTTCGTTCGACATCTCAAACACCTAAATTTGTGCGCCTCGCGGTCACGTGGCACGCTGAGAGTGTCTCACCATGCCCACACGAACAAGGCCACCCATGCGCGCGCCCATCGCCCACACGCTCGCCGCCACGATCGCGCTCGCGGCGCTCACGCCGAACCTCGCGTGGGCCGAGGACGACCTCCTGGCCACCCCACCCCAGCGCACGCTCGAGGGCATGAGCGACACGAACGACCGCCGCGCCGACCGCGCCGCCAGAGAGCGCGCGCGCATCTCGAACGACCCGACCGAGGGCATCTTCGACCTGAAGCTGCGCAACATCACGCCCACGGGCTCGGTCGGCGCGAACTTCGACCTGACCGCCGAGGACGGCGCCCAACCGGGCCTGAGCCTCTGGCTCGGCGCCAAGTACTACCCGCTCCCGCTGCGCTTCTCGCCCTTCATCGCGCTGGGCGCCGAGATCGAGTCGTACCAGGCCTCTCGCCCCAGCCACGTCGACCTCTTGCCGACGATGCGCCTGGGCACGTCGTGGATGGCCGGGAACCCCGAGTCGTTCTTGAACCAGCTCCTCCCCCAGCTCGACCTCTACGCCATCGGCGGGCTGCGCATGAGGGACATGGTCCAGATGGAGTCGGTGGTCGCCGGCTTCGGCATCTCGTCACCGATGATGGGCCCCGGCACCGCGTTCATGCTCATCCAGGGGTTCCCGCTGCCCAACATCCTCGAGGTCACCGTCGAGCGCCCGCTCGACGAGGACGACTACTCGATCATGCTCCACGTCGGCGTGGGAATCTGAGCGAGTCAGGAGGCGCGCGGGACCTCGAGCGCCTCGTCGCGCGCGAGCATCATGCCGAACGCGTCGAGGATCGCGGCGTGGAGCTGCCCCCGACCGCGCACGACCGACGAGAAGTGACCTCCAGGGATCCAGCGAATCGGCACGCCCCAGTGCCGGGCGAGCCTGCGGACGTTCTCGGGGACGATCACCGCGTCGGAGCGAGCGGCCACGAGCTGCACGAGGTCGGGGGCCGCGGGCAGCGGGTAGCGCTCGATGGAGAACACGTCGAAGAGGTCGGCGAGCTTGCGGCGCGCCTCGACCGGGTCACCAAGGCTCTTCCACGCCGGGAAGTGGGCGAATGGGAACGCGCTGTAGGCCATCGACGCCGACGCCCCCGCCAGGCACGGGATGAGCGCGATCGGGAACTCCGTGAACGCCGCGACGTAGGACGCCATGAACCCGCCCATGCTGAACCCGCTCACGCCGGTGTGCACGAAGCCGTCCTCACGCAGCCAACGCAGCAGCGCGCGCGCCTCGAGCACGGTCGCGGTGTTCATGATGAGCTGGTCGGCGACCGTGTCGAGCGCGGCGAGCCGCTGGGCCGCGGGCTGGCGGCGCCCGTAGTAGGGGTTCTCCAGAATGAGCGCGCCGATGCCGCGTCGCACGAGCGGCGCGGCGAACCGACGGCGCAGCGTGTAGCCCTGCTCGGCGGTCGCCGCCAGGTACAGGCACACGGGCGGCTTGACCGCGGGCGATGACCCCTCGGGCAGCAGCAGCTCGAAGTAGGCGGCCCTGGACGCCGGCGGCAGCGGCAGCTCGCGCGCCGGGGACTCGAAGAAACCGCGCATCCTCGTGATCCCGCCGGAGGTCTCCGGCAGGTCGATCCACCGCACCGCGGGGTGCTCGGGCTCGGGCAGCTCCGTGGCCACCGCGAGGACCTGATCGATGACCGCAGGGTCGCCCCAACCTCCCCGGTAGAAGCTCGGGTTCGACAGCGCCATGCACAGGGCATGATCGATGACGTTGAGTGGAGTCCTGGTGGGCCCCCGCGCTGTCGAGGGCGTCGGGTTCGTCTGAAGGTTCACGTGGTATGGCTCCCGGCCAAGAGTCGTCTCGCGGCTGGCTCGCCGCTACAAGCTCGAACGTATGACGCCCAGATTCATTCTGAGGTCACGGAGATGTCACGAAACCGAAAAAAGGCGCCCCTCGTTTGGGTTGACGAGCCACGCACCATCTATCAGAATCAGCATCGCAACCTACCTCATCGACCGCATGCTCATCACGAGCCACGCGGAGGGTCCCGCCAGCCCTCTCTAAATCGGCACCTATTTGATCACGTCAAAGCTGGGGCTCCGCTGGACAGACCGATACACCGCGTCGGCGCTGGTTCATAACGTCACGACACACATACGAAGCCGGCAGGACCTCTACCTACGGTTTCATACAGACGCAGCGTTCGAGGCACGCGCAGCGCTCCTGACCATCGAGCGCGGCGCCACCGAACACGTCATCGAGCAGACCGACGCGCCGCTCGTCGTACCTGGGGAGTCCTACGACGCCTGGCACTCGCGGCTCTGGCGCACCTACGGGTGGCGCTTCTGTGAGGACGTCTCACCACGGCCCACGACTCGTGACCTCGACGCGACGAGGACGTCGCCCACGGCCCGCTCATGAAAGATCAACATACGGGTACTCAGGAGGGTGTCTGGGGTTGATGCGGGCGGTTTTGGTGCGTCCGGGCGCTGTCTCTTATACACATCTCCGAGCCCACGA
>CAJXPN010000503.1 GCA_913058025.1 uncultured Myxococcales bacterium
GAACCTGGAGGCGTTGATCGACACGCTGCCGGAGAAGCCGTTCGTCATCGGACACTCGATGGCGGGGGTGGCCGTGATGAAGCTGGTCGAGCTCGGCAAGGCCGTGGCTGGCGTGAGCATCCACGGCGCGCCGCCCAAGAACGTCGCCCCGGTGCCGCTCCAGACCCTCAAGACGGTGTTCGCCTCCTTCGGCATCTTCTCCGGCAAGAAGACCTGGATGGGCACCCCGGAGTGGTTCGACTACGCGTTCTTCAACACCTTGCCCGAAGAACAGCGCGCCGAGGCCTTCGAGAAGTATGCCGTCCCCGAGAGCTTCAAGGTGAACCGGCAGCTGCTCTTCAACCGGCGCGCCAGCGTCGACTTCAAGAGGCCGCACGTGCCCCTCCTGTTCCTCGGCGGAGACAGCGACCACATCTTCCCGGCGAGCTTCACCAGGCGAATCGCCGGTAAGTACAAGGACCAGGAGAGCCGGCTCGACGTGAAGATCTTCGAGGGGAGGAGCCACTTTACGTGTGGTGAGCCTGGCTGGGAGGACGTCGCGGACTACGTCCTGGATTGGTACGAGGGCCTCTGAACGCCGCGGGCCATCGCGTGCCTCGAGGAGGCGCCGCGGTGGGTCTGGGATCTGCTGCGCAATGTCGTGACATCAATAGCAAGCTGTAGGGAGAACCATGATGATGAAGAGAAGCGCGAAGGCAAACTGGGCAGGAACGGGGACCGACGGCGCGGGGACGGTGAGCGCCCGGAGCGCGGTGCTCGACGCGGCGCCGTTTTCGTTCAAGACGCGGTTCATGAACCCAGACGGGGAGGCCGGCACCAACCCCGAGGAGCTGCTCGCGGCCGCTCACGCGGGGTGCTACGCGATGTCGCTGGGCTCCGCGTTGGAGATGGCCGGGATGACGGCGGAGCGGATCGACGTCGAGGCGACCGTGACGATGAGCGAGATCGACGGTGGGGTCGAGATCGGCGGGATCCACCTCGACATCGTGGCGAGCGTCCCGGGCGCCTCCGCCGACGACTTCGAGGAGATCACGGAGGCCGCGAAGGTGCTCTGTCCGATGTCGATGGCGCTGCACGCGGTCGCCGTCACGCTCGACGCGAAGCTCACGGACGGGGCGGCAGGCTCGTCGTGATACACTGGAGGACCTACCCCGGAGCATGACCGGGCACTCCAGAGAAGGAGAGGTCACGATATGTCGAGCGACGCGGAGACCCCGCTGTCCGATGAGTTGGTCCACGCCCTCCAACACAGCCGGGCGCAGGCCTTCTGTCATGACATCGTGATGGATGCCATCGACATCTCCATGGCGTTCGACAGGCACCTGCTCGTCTACGGGATCGAGGGGCTCTTCCTCCTCGAGACCGAGGACGCGTCGTGGCGTCAGCCGCCTTCGCGCGTCGCGTGGATCCCCGCCGGCACCCACGTCAAGGCGACGACCATCAAGCAGGTGCGGTGCACGTCGGTCTTCCTCCAGCGGGACTTCGCGCCGCCGCTCGCTGACGACCTGCTCGTCTTCAGCGCCAGCCCCGTGATCCGCGAGATGATCAAGCACTCACGCCGCTGGACCGTCGAGACCGGGTCGGGCGACGACGAGCTCGAGCGCTTCTTCCTGACTCTGCTCGACCTCTGCCGGGCGCAGGTTCACGAGGGCAGCGAGTTCGCCCTGCCCAAGGCCCGGTCGCCCGAACTCAACGTGGCCCTCCAGCACACGCTCTCCAACCTCGCCGAGCCGATCCGGCTCGAGGACGCCGCGGGCAAGGCCGCGATGAGCCCCCGGACGCTCATGCGCCGGCTGAGCTCCGAGATCGACATGACCTGGGGCCAATACCTCCACCGCGCGAGGATGCTGCGTTCCATGGAGTGCCTGGCGCGAGGGACGAGTGTGACCCAGACCTCCCTCGAGGTCGGCTACACGAACATGGCGGCGTTCAGCACGGCGTTCCGGAAGTTCACGGACATGACGCCGTCGGACTACCGCGCGCAGTTCTGATTACGTCTCGGTGATCCGATGTCTGGGGACCACGCGTGCACGTGATCCGAAACGGATCATGCGCCTCGGCGTGATCCGTTCTGGATCATGTCCTACACGGCGACAATGGATCACATCGGTGGCTTCGGACGGTGGCATGCGCCCGCGCGGTGTTGGCACGGCGGTTGTAATGGGAGGAGGGCAGACACGGGAATCACACGCGAAGAGGAGGTCGAGGTATGGGTGACGCGAAGGGGCTCAAGGTCACGTTGTGGGGGACGCGCGGGAGCTACGGTGTGTCGGGCGCGGGGTTCGTGCGGCACGGGGGTGCGACGACGTGCGTGGAGGTCGAGGCGCACGGCGCGCCGCCGGTGATCGTGGACGGCGGGACCGGCGTGGCGGCGCTCGGGAGGTCGAAGGCGGCGGCGCTGCGAGAGGCCATCGTGTACCAGACGCACATGCACTGGGATCACGTGCAGGGGTACCCGTTCTTCGCGCCGCTGTTCGACCCGCTGTCGTCGCTGACGTTTCGCGCGGTGCCTCGTGACGGCCGCTCGCTCGGGGACGTGCTCGACGAGCAGATGACCCAGCCGACGTTCCCGATCGGGCTGAATCAGCTCCCGGCGAGGCTGCGGTTCGAGGACCTCGACCTCAAGGGGGAGGAGCGCCACGGCGCGCTCGAGGTCGGCTGGACCGAGCTGTGCCACCCGTCGGGGTCGACGGGGTACCGGTTCGAGGCGCACGGCGCCTCGCTCGTGTTCACCGGCGACGTGGAGGTGCGCCAGGGGTGCATGGAGCGTCTGATCGACTTCTCGCGCGGCGCCGACGTGCTCGTCATGGACGCGCAGTACTTCCCGGAGGAGTACGGCCCGCGCGTGGGGTTCGGGCACTCGACGCCGCTGGACGCCGTCGAGGTCGCGCTCCGGGCTGGAGTGGGCCGCCTGATCATGACCCACCACGACCCGACGCACGACGACGAGCGCCTGGACGCCAAGCTCGCGCTCGCCCGTGAGGCCGCGCGCGGCGAGGGGCTGGTGGTGGACAACGGGCGCGACGGGATGGTGATCGAGCTGGGGGCGAGGGCGAGGATGGAGTTGGACGTGGCGCTGGAGTCGGCGCGGATTTGAGTGGGCTGTCTTTGGGAGCGTCCGCATCACACTCGACGCCAAACCGGACGCGCCCACCCACGAGAGGTCCCACGATGCACGACACGACGCGCCCGCGAGGTCGGACCTTGGACCCCACGCGCGGGGAGGGTAGCCTTTGATGGACACACCACCCTTGATGGCGCGACGCGCGGGAAGGTCGATGGAGAACGCGTTGTTGGTGGCCCTCGGGGAGCTCGTGCGTCAGGAGATCAGCGCCGAGCAGATGCTCGGGCGGATCGTGGACGTGGTGACGGACGCGCTGTCGGCCGAGCGCGCGACGATCTACCTGCTCGACCCGGAGCGCGACGAGCTCGTGAGCGTCGCGGCGCACCTCCCGGAGCTCGCCGAGCTCCGGGTCCCGCTCGGGCAGGGCGTCGCGGGGCACGTCGCGCGCACGGGTGAGCGCGTCAACATCCCGAACTCGCCAGGCGACGACCGCTTCTGGGGCTCGGTGGACGCGCGGACGGGGTACTCGACCGAGGCGATGCTCGCGGGGCCGCTGGTGGGGGAGGGTGGCAGGCTCATCGGCGTGGCGCAGGTCCTGAACAAGCGCGGAGGCGGCGGCTTCTCTCAGGGGGACGCCGACCTCTTCGACGCGCTCTCCGAGCAGGCCGCGGCGCTGCTCGAGGAGACCACGCTGAGCCGCCCCGAGCCCAGCGTGGCGACCGAGGAGGACGAGGGGCCGCCGCTGCTCGGCGAGCGCTTCAACGGCGTCGTGGGGCAGTCGGCGCCGATGCGCGCGGTGTACCGGAGCATCCGGCGCGTGGCGCCGACCGAGGCGACGGTGCTGCTCAGGGGCGAGTCGGGGACGGGCAAGGGGCTGGTGGCCAGGGCGCTCCACTTCAACTCGCGGCGGCGCGAGGGGCCGTTCGTCGCGGTGGACGCGACCACGCTCCCGGAGACGCTCATCGAGAGCGAGCTCTTTGGCCACGAGCGAGGCGCGTACACGGGCGCGCACGCGCGCCGCATCGGCCGCGTCGAGGCCGCCCAGGGCGGCACGCTGTTCCTCGACGAGATCGGCGACCTGCCGCTCAAGGTGCAGGGGAAGCTGTTGACCTTGCTCCAAGAGCGGTCGTTCCACCGGGTCGGCGGCGCGGCGCGCGTGGACGCGGACCTGAGGATCGTGGCGGCGACGAACCGGGACCTCGAGGCGATGATCGCCCAGGGAGAGTTCCGCGAGGACCTGTACTACCGGCTGCGCGTGGTGGAGCTCGCGCTGCCGCCGCTGCGCGAGCGCGGGCAGGAGGACGTGCGCGCGCTCGTGGACCACTTCACGCGCGAGGCCGCCCGGCGCCACGGGCGCGACCTGCCTGGTGGCGTGCGCGAGGACGCGATGCGCGAGCTGCTCGCGTACGGGTGGCCGGGGAACGTGCGCGAGCTCGAGCACTGCGTGGAGTCTGCGGTGATTCTGTCTCTTATACACATCTGACGCTGCCGA
>CAJXPN010000504.1 GCA_913058025.1 uncultured Myxococcales bacterium
AGATTTCTGCCTGTCTCGTGGGCTCGGAGATGTGTATAAGAGACAGGGTGATGCGCGTGGACGAATCGCTCGATCTCGGTCCAGTAGCGTTGCCCCGGCTGGAGCGTCCCGTAGGCGAAGAGCGTGAGGTCAGGCACGGGCGTGCGCGGCCACCGGCCGCCCTCCCATGAGGACCTCGAGCAGCAGGCCCTCCATGAGCGTGCGGTCGCTGAGCTTGCTGGACTTGAGCAGGCGGTCGGTCTCGACGAGGTGCTCGAGCACGCGCTCGACGTCGCGCGGCGCGAACGCGCGCGCGTGGCGCGCGTAGTCCTTGAGAAAGAACGGGTGGACCCCGGCGCCCCTGGCCTGGTCGCTCCTCGACGCCGAGCGCAGCGACGGGTCGTGGAGCTTGGCGAGGATTCGGAAGTGGCGCGCGATCATGGTGTTGATGCCGATCGCGGACTCGCCCATGAGCATCATGCGGTCGAGGATGCGGATGGCCTCCTCGAGCTTGCGGTCTCCGAGCGCGTCGGTGAGGGCGAAGACGGTCTCGGTCTTGGTCTGCGCGATGACCTGCCCGACGTCCGCGAGCGTGACGTGGCGTTGCCCCTCACCGCCCACGTACAGGTCGATCTTCTCGAGCGCCTGCTCGATGTCGGCGAGGCGAGCGCCGACGCTGGCGAGGATGTGCGCGTCGACGCCGCGCTCGAGCTTGAGGTTGCGGCGCGCGGCCTGCTTGGTGAGGAACTGGCCGGCCTCGTGTTCTCTGAACGAGGCGAACTCGCAGGTCACGGCGGCCTTCTTGAGCTTCTTCATGATCCCGAGGCGCCCGTTGGGCTTCTTCTGCGCGGTCATCGCGTGGATGATCAGACAGGTCGAGGGGTTCGGGTCCTCGAAGTAGTCCGAGAGCGCGTCGAGCTCGGAGGTGTTCATCTCCTGCATGTCGCGAAGCACGACGACGCGCCTGGGGCACATGAACGGGAGCATCTCTGCGGCCGAGCGCAGCTTCGACCCCGAGGTGTCCTTGCCACGAAGGACCTCGTGGTTGAAGTCGTTGAGGCCCTCTGGGGCCGCGGCCTTGCAGATCGCCTCGACGGCGCGGTCGAGCAGGTACGACTCCTCCCCGAACACATAGTAGATGGGGCCGATGGGGGTCTTCGACGAGAGCGCGCGGAAGAATGCGTTGGCGACGTCTCGCGGGCCTTGCTTGGCCATGGTGCTACTCCTTGTCGAGTTGGTTCCAGAGGTCGATGATGGCGCCGCAGCCGGCGCGGCGCGAGGCGTCGCCCAGCGCAAGGGAGACGAGCTGAGCTCGCGCGGCGGCCTGGCCCTGGTTGGGCGACTGTGCGCCGGCGCGCGCGCTCGCGGACCGCTCCGCGCGCTCCTCGCCAAGCGACGCCACGCACAGCGCGGTCACGCGCGCGTCGATCGCTCGACCGCTCACGTCGCCCAGGATGGACACGGCGCGGCAGTCGAGCGTCACCTCCTCCCCAGAGGTCGCCGCGCCCCATTTTGCGCCGCGCCCCGAGCACGCGGCGACCTCGTCGACGAGGGATCGCGTGATCGCGCCGTGGTCGACGCCTTCGTGGGCCGGCGCCGCGACGGTCGCCACGGCCACCTGGTTCACGCCCGCGGGCGCGCGCCCGGCTCCCTGATTCGCGGTGAACCCGTAGGCGCCGCAGCCGGCCGTGAGCGCGGCGCATATCGCCAGCGCCGCGGACGTGAGGCGCGATCTGTGTGGGCGGTGGTGGCGCAAGGTCGATGTGCTCCGTGGGGAAGGGCCGTGAGGTTAACAACGGCGGGTTGGGTAGGCAACACCTTGACAACGCGATGAGCCGAAGCTAGAAACTTTGGCCTTCGCGCCTCGCGCGGGACAAGACACGAGCAAGAGCGGCAGCGGCTGACTGGGCCAATCGGAGCCCGGACCGGACGCGCCAATCCACGATACGAACGTCAGAAACAGGTTCTCAAGGAGATCACCGTGCCGAATCACAAGTCCGCAGAGAAGCGCATGCGCCAGAACGAGAAGGCCCGCGTGCGTAACAAGGCCGTCCGCAGCGAGCTCCGTACGCACTTCCGCAAGTTCGACGAGGCCATCGCCTCCAAGGACGTCGCCGCAGCCGAGGCCGCGTTCGTCAGCGCCGAGTCCAAGCTCAGCCGCGCCGCGACCAAGAACGTGATCCCGCGCTCACGTGCCGCCCGCAAGACGGGCCGTCTCGCGGTCCAGCTCCAGAAGCTGCGCGCCGCCGAGTGAGTACGCTTTATTGAGCGTGCACATTCGTGAGAGCCCCGCGTGACCTTATCTGGGTCCGCGGGGCTTTTCGTATCGGCGCTCCTGCGGGGGCGTCTCCCGGTTGGGTTTGACCTGCCGGGGCGAGAGGTTAGGTTGAGTGGGGTGCCATCGCGCGAGACGCGCGATGCCCAAGGCGTCCCAAGGCAAGAGAGTCGACACATGGCCGATCAGAGCAAAGGATCACCCTCCACAGAGGGTGAGCCGCAGAGCCCCTTCCGCAACCGCGCCTTCTGGATCGTGTTGTTGCTCATGGCCTTCGGGGTCGTGATCTTCAGCCTCGCCCAGCAGACCCCTGGGGCCAAGATGGTCTCGTACTCGGAGGTCAAGGAACAGCTGCGTGAGGGTGGCGTCGAGCGCGTGATCATCCACCAGGACGCCCGCATCGAAGCGGTCCTCGAGGAGGAGCGACAGGAGGAGGGAACCACGGTCAAGAGGCTCGTGGCCAACCGCCTCCCTGGTGAGGACGAGACGCTCATCCCGATGCTCGACAAGCTCGGCGTCCAGTACAACGTCCAGCTCAGCTGCTACAACGGCGGCTACATCTGGATGATCCTGCTGTCGGTGATCCTCATCTCGATGATGATCAGCTCGATGCGCCGCATGTCCTCGGCCGGGGGCGGCTCGAACCCCGCCATGGACTTCGCGAAATCACGCGCCAAGATGTACGTCGAGGAGGGCACGGGCGTGACCTTCGCGGACGTGGCCGGTTGCGACGAGGCCAAGGCCGAGCTCGCCGAGGTCGTGCACTTCCTCAAGGATCCCGAGAGCATCTCTCGCCTCGGCGGCCAGCTCCCGAAGGGCGTGCTGCTCGTCGGTCCCCCCGGCACCGGCAAGACGCTCCTCGCGCGCGCCGTCGCCGGCGAGGCCGATGTGGCGTTCTTCAACCTGAGCGGCTCCGACTTCGTCGAGATGTTCGTAGGCGTTGGCGCGGCGCGCGTGCGTGACCTGTTCAAGCAGGCCACCGAGCACGCCCCGGCGATCATCTTCGTCGACGAGCTCGACGCGATCGGGAAGTCGCGCGCGGGCAACCAGGTCCAGTCGAACGACGAGCGCGAGCAGACGCTCAACGCGCTGCTCGTGGAGATGGACGGCTTCGACTCCCGCGCCGGCGTCATCATGATCGCGGCGACCAACCGCCCCGAGATCCTCGACAAGGCTCTGCTGCGCGCAGGTCGGTTCGACCGTCAGGTCCTCGTGGACCGCCCCGACGTGGTCGGCCGCGAGGCGATCCTGAAGACGCACACCCGCAAGATCATCATGTCCGACACGGTCGACCTGCGCGTCATCGCCGCGCAGACCCCCGGCTTCGTCGGCGCCGACCTGGCGAACGTGGTCAACGAGGCCGCGCTGCTCGCCGCGCGTCTTGGCAAGGACTCCGTGGAGACGGCGGACTTCCAGGAGGCCATCGAGCGCGTCATGGCGGGCCTGGAGAAGAAGAGCCGCCGCCTCTCCGTCAAGGAGAAGGACATCGTGGCGTACCACGAGGCCGGCCACGCGATCGTGGCCGCGGCGGTCGATCACGCCGACCCCGTCCACAAGGTCTCGATCGTCTCGCGTGGCCTGGCCGCGCTGGGGTACACGCTCCAGGTCCCCGCCGAGGACCGCTACCTGACGACGCGGCTCGAGCTGCGCGACAGGATCGCGATCCTGCTGGGAGGCCGCGCCGCCGAGGACATCATCTTCGGCGACATCTCCACCGGCGCCTCGAACGACCTCGAGCGCGTCACCGCCATCGCCCGCGCGATGGTCGCCGAGTACGGCATGTCCGACGCCGTCGGCCAGGTGAACTACGCCAAGCGCGAGGGGAACCAGTTCCTCGGGGGGGCGCTCTCACAGCGCCCCTACTCCGAGGAGACCGCCGTCACGATCGACCGGGAGATCAAGGACCTCGTGGACACGCTCTACGCGCGCACCGTCGCGATCCTCGAGCGCAACATCGACCTGCTCCACGAGATGGCCAACACCCTCAAGGAGGACGAGGTCCTCGAGGGCGAGCGCCTCAAGGAGATGCTGGCGCTGGCGCAGGCGCCCGACGCGAACGTCGTCGGTCCTTCGCGCGACGGCTCGCTTCCCTGAGCGGGCGCGTGGATGTGAGTTCGTAGGAGGCGCCGGGTCGAGACGACCCGGCGCCTCTCGTGCTCTGGAGGGGGTTGAGTGCTTGTCCGCGCACCGCGGCGTGGATATGCTCTGCCCAGCCCCTCAGGCACAGCGATGAGACGGGACGCCAGCGTCCCTGTCTCTTATACACATCTCCGAGCCCACGAGACAGGCAGAAATCTCGTA
>CAJXPN010000505.1 GCA_913058025.1 uncultured Myxococcales bacterium
CTACACAGAGTAGATCGTCGGCAGCGTCAGATGTGTATAAGAGACAGCACCACGACCACGACTCGCCGCCGCACCCGCGTCTACCGCGACACGCCCACGACCACGGTCCGCGTCGAGCGCACCTACCGTGAGCCGGTGCGCCGCCGCACGACGGTCGTGACCCGCCCGGCCACAAGGACGGTCGTGCACCACCACAACCACAACGGCCCCAGCTCGGGCGCGTCGACCGGCACCGTGCAGCGCGCGCCGGCTCCGGCCGCGCAATCCGACTCCGGTGTCGACGGCTACATCGTGGCGAGCGTGGGCGTCTCCGCCCTGGACATGCCGGACACGGTCGTGGAGGGCGCGGCCCTGCCTGGCATCGACTACCAGATCGGCGTGGGCGGAAAGTCTGGATGGTTGGCCGCCGAGCTCGGCTTCAACCTGGGCGGCTACCGCCTCGACCCCGCCTCTCCCGAGAGCAACTTCACGATGGTCGGCCTGACCGCCGACGTGAAGCTCCAGCCCTCCTTCGGGTTCGTCGAGCCCTACGTGATGGCGGGCCTGGGAGGCCACATGCTCACCGACCACGACAACAACAGCGACTCGGCCGGTGCCTCCCTCAGGCTCGGCGGCGGCGTGGACTTCCGCATCCAGAACGTGGCGCTGAGCGCGCAGTACCTGCGCACTGGCTACGGCCTCGCCAACGACGGCGGCTACGACGTCGAGGAGGTCTCGGCGGTGAGCGAGACGATCGGCCTCGGCCTCAAGTTCTACTTCTAGAGATTCGAGCGCGGCCCCGGTGGGGTCGCGCTCGATAGAGAAGCCCGCGACGCGGCGTGAATCACTCACACGATGCTCCTCTGACCTCATCGCGTCATGGAGCGGGCCAGCTGGCCCGACGGTCACACCTCTACTCGAGGCGTGGCCTTCGGCCGTTCATGTGATCTCCGGGAGGGAGTCGGCGAGCGCTCGCCACGTGTCCGATCCGGCGTCGCCGCGATCGAGCAGCGCCTCCGCGCGGTCGAGCCGATCATGCACCGTGGGGGCGCAGGAGGCGTCGCGTAGGAGCGCCTGACGTGATCGCCGGGCCAGGCGCGACGCTTGCCTCACGCTCGCGCCCGAGAGCGGCCTGCGCTCGATTTCGAGGTCGAGCACGGCGCTGCGCAGGTATGCGCGCGCGGCCTCGCCCCCGAGCAGCTCGACGGCCAGGATTGGGTGAAGCAGGGGCGCCGGCGAGCGGTCGGCGCGCGCACGCGCGAGCAAGGCCGCGTGGCCGAGCAGACTGATCACGCAGAGCAGCGCGCAGGCGAGGAGCGTGGTCTGAAGGTGGTCCATGAGGTGCGATCGTCTCACTGTGACATGGGGCTCTGTGGATATTATAACTGGACACTGTCAGTAACCCTCGGTACAAAACAAACAACGGGGAATGCCCCAGCAGTTCGATGGCATGCGACTCCGAACCAGTTCAAGAGGTGGAAGGCGTTGAGCGGGAGAGGCGGATACGTTCTCAAATTCATCTCTGGTAAGTACCAGGGGGGCGAGTTCCCTCTGGAGATGGAAGCCGAGATTGTAATCGGCCGGTCCAGTGAACTCGATATGGTTCTGGTGGAGGATATGGTCTCGCGCCGTCACGCGCGGATTACATCCTTCGGCGGCGAGCTCGGGATCGAAGACTTCGGCAGCACCAACGGGACGTTCGTCAATGGCGAGCGAATCTCGAAGGCCAAGCTCAAGGAAGGCGACCGGATCCTTGTGGGGACCAACATCATCAAGTTGGTCCACCGTGACAGCATCGAGCGTGAGGCCACGGGCCCAGTCGTCGGTGGTGGTTACACGGGAGACTCCTCGCGGCCTACGGCGCCGCCTACGGGGCGCCATAACACCAGCCACACCATGACGGGAGTCATCTCGGGCCTCATTGACGAGGTCCCGCTGCCCGACTTGTTGCAGCTCTTCTCCACGAGCAAGCGCTCTGGGATGTTGGTGATTCTGTGTGGTGAGGACACCGGTAAGGTGTTCCTGCGTCAGGGTCGTGTGTTCTACGCCACGATCAACGACGCCCCGAGCCTGAGCGCCTACAAGGCCTTCTACCGCATGATGGCGTGGAAGACCGGGCAGTTCTCGCTCGAGCACCTCCCCCCCGACGCCGGCTTCGACAACGAGATCAACGAGTCCATCGAGGGGCTCATGATGGAGGGCATGCGTCAGCTCGACGAAATGCACAACCTGGGCGGCGACGTCCCGGACATGCAGGCCTACCTCGTGGTGAACAAGCCGCTCACGCCCAAGCTGCGTGATCTGTCACCCGAGCAGCTCGACATCTTCCAGCTGATCCTCAACGACTCCCGCGTCTCCGCGGTCCTCAACAGCAGCGAAGGCAACGACATCGAGACGATGCGTGGAATCCTTCACCTCGTACGTAACGAGTTCCTGCGCGTGAGCTGAGTCGCCTCCAGACACCTCCGAGAGGGCGGCCACCGCGAACGCGGTGGCCGCCCTCTCTCGTTCTTGCCGCGGCGTGGCGCGATCTCGATGCGATCAAGGCCATTCGGGTCTCGGGGGTGCGTGATGATCGCCTCGCGATCGTTCGAGGCACCTGCGCGTGGTCTTGTCATCGGAAGAATGGCGGTAGCGCGCAGCGCTTCGTTCGAGATGTCGGTTCGGTGTGTGTGGAGCTTGAAGGGCGTGGGATGGGAGGACTAACCTCACGGGTCCGACTCGACGCTGGAGAGACATACAGATGGCCAACAAGCCAGACACATGGAGCCCGCAGGTGGGGAGTGATGAAGTCCGCACCCCGCCACACAACGACGAGGCCGAGCGGAGCATGTTGGGCGCGGTCTTCGTGGACAACCGGTCCGTGGACGAGGTCGCCGCGTTGGTGACGCCCGAGGACCTGTACCGCGAGCCACACCGGCACATCTTCCGCGCGATGCTCGAGCTGCACGGGCGCGGTGAGGCGATCGACGTGATCACGTTGGCGGATTACCTGAGCTCGGACGGGCTGCTCGACGCGGTGGGCGGGGCGAACGTGCTGGCGAGGCTGTCGCACGAGGTGCCCAGCGCGTCGAACGTGAGCTACTACGCGACGATCGTGCGGAGGAAGTCGTCGCTGCGCGCGTTCATCGCCGCGGCGCACACGCTCATCGACGAGTGCTACAGCGACGTCTCCGACTTCGACGGCTTCATGGACAAGGCCGAGGCCGAGCTGTTCTCGATCACGCGATCGGGCGCGCAGAAGTCGTACTCGACGATGCGCGAGGTGATCCGCGAGGCGTTCGCCCAGATCGAGGCCCTCTATCAGAAGTCCGAGCAGGTCACGGGTGTGCCCAGCGGGTTCGCCGACCTCGACGACATCACCGCGGGCTGGCAGCCAAGCGATCTCGTCATCCTGGCCGCGCGTCCCGCGATGGGTAAGACCGCGATCACGCTCAACATGGCCTCTCACGCGGCGTTGGAGCGTAAGATCCCCGTCGCGTTCTTCAGCCTGGAGATGTCGAACGTGCAGCTCGCGCTGCGTATGTTGTGCAGCGAGTCGCGCGTGGATCAGGGCAAGGTGAGGACGGGGCGGCTGACCGAGCAGGAGTGGGCGAGGTTGCTCAAGGGCGCGAAGTCGCTGAGCGAGTCGAAGATCTTCCTGGATGACACGCCGGCGCTGCCGATCATGGAGCTGCGCTCGAAGGCGCGCCTGCTCAAGGCCGAGCATGATATCGGCATCATCTTCGTGGACTACCTCCAGCTGATGAAGGCGCCGGGGCGCAACATCGGTAGCCGCGAGCAGGAGATCTCGGAGATCTCGCGAAACCTGAAGGGCATCGCCAAGGAGCTCAACATCCCGGTGATCGCGCTGGCCCAGCTCAACCGTGGCGTGGAGCAGCGCGCCGACAAGCGCCCGATGAACTCGGACCTTCGTGAGTCGGGCGCGATCGAGCAGGACGCCGACATCATCAGCTTCATCTACCGTGACGAGGTCTACAACCCGGAGTCGGAGGACAAGGGGCTGGCCGAGGTGATCCTGGGCAAGCACCGAAACGGCAGCCTGGGGACGGTGCGCCTGAGGTTCTTCGGGCAGTTCACGAGGTTCGAGAACCTCGCGCCCGGTGACTACGCGGAGTAGCCGACGCGCCTCGCGTCAGGGCCGGCGCCACCAGTCTGGAGGCGCCGGGGACGTCGCGAGGTGGTCCTGTCGGGGGTTGATGAACCGGGCGGTGGCGCGCGCCGAGATTGCCTCCGCGCCCGCGAGCGGCCCGATGTAACCCTTGGGTGTGGTGAGGTCGGTCAGCGCTATCGAGACGATGGGTCGCCAGGACGTGTCCTGGACGGAGAGCTCGAGGCGGCCGCGCTCGACGGGGATGCGCTCCCAGCCCGAGTACGGGAGCGCCTCGGGGGCGTCGCCGAGCTGTTCGGCGGTGCGCGTCTCGAAGAAGACGCGCACGTCCGAGAGGTTGGGGTCGGCGAAGACGCGCGCGAGGTCGACGTCGATGAACGGCCCGAGCGCGAGGCTGCGGGGTTCGATGCGCGCGAGGACCGTGAGGGCGTGGTCGTCGTCGAGAGGGAGGTTG
>CAJXPN010000506.1 GCA_913058025.1 uncultured Myxococcales bacterium
TCTGCCTGTCTCGTGGGCTCGGAGATGTGTATAAGAGACAGCCGCTCGGGCGCGCACGAAAACACGCTCCACGACTCTCCGTCCTCGCTCACTGCGACCTCACCGAGCTCCTCGAACACGCGCCCGGGGTCCCCCTGGGCCCAGAACGCGTTCTCGAACACGATCAGGTCGACGCCAGGGCCATCCTCGATCGCCTCGTCGAACTCGAGCACGATCTCACCGCCGACCCCCAGCGACAGCACGTCCAGGCTCCCCGACATCACGCCGCGGCCCGTCGGCGCACCCAGCACGGACGCCTCGATCGCGCCACCCCCGTAGCCCGCGCCCTCACCGGGCGCGAAGCTCACGACTCCCGTCGCCCACGCGTGCGCGAACTCCGGCGCATCTTCTCCGAGGTCTCCGCCGCAGCCCAACGCCCCCATCGCCAACAGGCACATGATGCGTGAAGTGCCCTTCATCGCGGCGTCAGCTTGTTCCAGCTGAATCCACCACAGCCCGTCGTGTCGAGCGCCGTGTCGTCCGCCGTCTTCTCGGACGTGACCGCCGCCTCGGCCGTAGCCAGGCCGAAGTCCACCGTGCAGTAGTGGAACGCCCCGTCGGCGCCCTGCTCCGTCCACACGTTCAGGTTGTACGTCCCCGGGCCGAAGTCCAGCTCGTCGGGGTTCCTCGTCACCGCCCAGTTCGCCTCGTTGTCGTACTCGATCAACTCGTAGATCCCCCAGAACTCCTCGGTGACGTCCTCGGGCCCGCCAGGCTCTCCCGCGTTGAACGTCAGATTGTACTCCCCAAGAACCTCGATCTCTTCCTCGTCGGCGACGTCTTGGCCGCCATCCTCGCCGCCTCCGGTGTCTCCGGTGCCCGCGTCCACGTCGCCGTTGTTGTCGTCGCCGCCATCACCCTCGGGGAGGCAGCCGCCGAGCACCAGAGATCCACTGAGAATGAGCGCCGCCACCACACCGTAGGCGCCGCGTCCGTACCTGAAATCGAGCATGAAAAAAGCTCCCGTCGTGCATCGTTCGCGTCGGAAGCTCGAGCGACGGAGATCCCTCACCGCCGCCGCCACGCCGAGGTCTGCGCCAGGTGTCTCCTGGCGCAAGCAACCTCGCTCGCCGCGGCGCCCGCTCTGGACGCACCGCCACCCACCACCTCCGACCCGAAGCGATTGGTCTATGTCGCGGCGCGAACACATCGCGCGCGCCGCCATGACGAGTCAATATCCTGGCTCACGGGTCATCCTCTCCAGGCCGCCTTCCCAACACACGCACTCGCTCTCAAGTACGCGCCTCAGTGGCATCTCATCGCCCGGATCGTCACCGCTCACAGTTGCGGGGGCAGCGCCGGTCTCACACCGGACTTCCTGCCTCGTCACGTTCACCGTCCAACTAGCACCGCACCCTGACGGGGGTCAATTGGTATCACCGCGCCCAACCCCTCGGCCCTGAAACGACGAGCGCCCGCGACGCCTGAGTGGCATCGCGGGCGCTCGGTCGAGGTCGGCGTCCACGCCTCCCCATGAATTCACTCGTCCGCGGTCACGCACAGGCCGAGGAACGCCTGACACTCGGGCACCTCGGCGGGGCAGTCGTCGTTCGAGTTGCATCGCTGCGAGCAGCGGTTCGGATCGTCATTGCGGCCGATACACACACCCTCCTCGCACGCGAACTCGGTCTCGCAGAGCTCGCCGGCGCCCTTGCATCCACGCAGGCCCTTCACGCAACACGCGACCTCGCCGGTCGCTTCGTCGCCGATGTTCTCGCAGCGCTCGTCCATGGCGCAGTCCGAGTTCGCGAAGCACGCGGTCGTGCCCGCCTCGTCACAGGCCGCCACGGGGCCCTCGCCGGAGGCCTCCTCGCCCACGTTGCACGTCGGCGCCTCGCCGACGTCCTCGCCAGCGTCCTCACCTTCTCCGCCGCCCGTGTCCTGAGTCACGCCCGCGTCGTCGGCGTTGTTGCTGTTGTTGCTGTTGTTGTCTCCGCCCGACGCCCCACAGCCTGCCGACATGATGACCACGGACAACAGCGCGAGCGCCGTACGCATTGAGAACATCTTCATCTTCCGTCTCTCTTCTTACTCGATGTCTACCCGAGGGCGACCACGCGCCCAAAACGAGCACGGATCGTCGCACGCCTGGGTTCGTAGTGTCTACAGGATGTTATCGGCGTCATCTCGGGGGCGCGCTCTGCGTTCCACCCATTCCACACCCGCCTGTGGAACTTTCTCTACGCGCGAGCGCACGCTCGACCCACTACGATCGCCCCCCGACAAGTGATCCCCCAACGCACCAGAAGACATGAACACCATCCGAAAACTCCTCGCGCTCGCGAGCACCTGCGCAGCGATCGCGCTCCTCCCCTCGGCCGCGCACGCTCAATCCTCCGAGCAGCAAGCGCGCGACGTGCTCAACCTCCTCGGCTCCTCCACCTCTACCTCGTCCGCCGTCTTCTTCGGCGCGTTGTACGCAGGCTCCACTCTGGTCATGCAACGCGAGGACGAGCTCCTCAAGGAGACCCAGGCCCTCGAGGCCATCGTCCTCCTCGAGCACTACCTCCGCGACAACGAGTCGGGAGTCCTCATGGCCTTCGCGCTCGGCGCCGGCTGCGAGCTCGACGAGCTCGCCTTCATCATCGGCCACGACGCCCCGCTTGACACTCCCCGGCGCCGCGCGCTCCGCGCCCGCCTCCCCGAACTCGAACTCGCGCTCGCTCGCGGCAGCGTCGGATCGGGCGTCTCCCCACGCGCGGCCTCCCTCTACCTCATCTTGACCCAGACCATCTGGAACCACTCCCCCGCGGAGGTCTCGCGATGAAACGACACACGCTCGCGCTCGCGCTCTCCTCACTCGTCGCCTTCGGTTGCGCCGAGGAATCCCTCGTGTCGTTCCACAACATGTTCTACGAGACCGACAAGCTCGACCGGCGCCAGGCCGAGTTCGACACCGTCAAGGCCCGCTACGACGTCAGCCTCGAGGAGTTCCGACAGCAGATCGCGACCAGAAAGCAGGGCGTCGACACCGCCATCGACAGCGGCGACCTCGCCGCCGCGCTCGATCAGGTCGGCGCGCTCTACTCCCTGACCCACCCCTGCGGTGAGGACGAGTGTGGCACCTACCCGTGCGAGATATGCTCCAACCGCCAACTCCACGACCTCCCACCAATCAACAAGTACGAGGTCTTCATTGAGCGTGAAGGCATCGACGACGAGCGCGCCTTCATCTCCGCCTCCATGGGCAAGATCTTCAAGCTCACGGGCTCCTACCTGTCCGACGAGCGCTTCGGCGAGGCCGACGCCATCCTCGCGAAATACATCGACTCCATCCCGCTGCCCTCCGAGAACGCCAGTCGCTACACCTCCCGCCACGCCGAACTCAAGGACGCCTGGCTCACCGTCCTCGAGGCGGACGCCGACGCCGCGTCGGCCAGGTACCCGGGCGCGGCGCTCGTCCTCTACGCCAAGGCCGCCCAGCTCTCCGCCCAGCGCGGAATGGACGACGACGCGGCCCGCCACACCGCGAAGGCTCAGACCATGCGCGCCGAGGTCATCGAGGAGCTCGGCTACACCATCGCGCTCGGCTCGATCACCGGGCCCTCGTCCAACGAACTCTCCACCGACTTCCTCGAGGCCAGCTACGACGGCGCCGTCCGCCCCAAACGATCTGGCCGCGCCCGCGCCACGCTCGACCTCTCGCTTGGTACCCCGAAATACAAGCGCTCGAGGAGCTCGACCACCGCCTCCTTCCGTTACATATCTGGCACATCACTCCAGACGAACCCTGACTGGGCCTTCAAGAAAAGAACCTGCGAGACCAACACCGGTATCCACGACAAGAGCGTCGAGAGCTGCAACCGGTGGGGCGGTGACAACATCAACTGTGGCTCCATCGAGCGGGACCGAGAGCGCATGAACGACTCGTGCGGGGAACTCGCTGGCATCGCTCAGCAGATCCAGGTCGACGTCTACGACGACTTCTCCTACCCCGTCACCCTCCACAACCTCGACACCACGCTCCCCGTACGCGCCAAGATCACACACGCGGATCGGCGCAAGCCGCTCTCGCACGCGACCTCCGAGTCACGACTCACGGATCGCGAGCACAGCGCCCATGAAAAAGGTGGCCAGCGTGTGTCCGCCGACCAGGCCGATCCTCCCTCGGAGGCCTCGGGCTACTCGGCTGCCAGGGACGACGCGAAGTCCGACCTCCGCGCGCTCGTGATGAGCAGCTTCGAGGGCTACCGCGCCCGACTCGCGCAAGCAGAGCAGGGCGGTGACCTCGCCGAATCCCACAACCTCACCTCCGTCATCGTCTTGCGTCCTGGCAAGATGCCGAGCGGACTCGTCAGCCGCCTGAGCGCGGCCTCGGGCGTGGCCGACGCCGCCGCGCTCGTCACTGGCCTCCCGTGAGGGCGCCCAGGGACGCGGGCGGGCTCATCCTGAGATCCCGCGCCACGTCCTCACCGTCGAGCCATCGATCTCCAGCGGCCGCGGTGAGCTGAGACGGGTCCTCCCCGCCCAGCTCTCCGCGCGCCGC
>CAJXPN010000507.1 GCA_913058025.1 uncultured Myxococcales bacterium
ACGAGATTTCTGCCTGTCTCGTGGGCTCGGAGATGTGTATAAGAGACAGGCGCAGCGCGAAGCCGTCGCGCGAGGAGGTGTCGAAGGGGGGCGAGTCGAACGGCGCGAGGACGTCCTCACGCAGGACGCGCCCGAGGGCGTCGCCCAGGAGGACGCGCTCGGCGGGGCTGCGTCGAGCGCGCTGGACGCGCTCGAGGATGAGGTCGCGCGCCTCTTCTACGGTGAGCATGTTCGGTTCCTTGGGTCTGCCTGGGCGGGTTCGCGCCGTTCAGTACACGAAGTGTACGAACGGGTAGCGGACGCGCAAGGAGGTCCGGGCGCGGGATGAGAACGAGCCGCGATCGAGGAGGAGGCGCTCGAGCGCGCGGAGGTCGGCGTCGACGAGCGCGCGGGCGACGCGGTCGTCGATCGGGTTGCCGCTCAGGTCGAGGTCGCGGATGCGGTCGGGTGAGAGCGCCTCGATCGCTCGCGTCACCGCCGCCACGTCGAGCCAACACGCGTACATGTCGAGGCGCTCGAGGCGCCCGAAGAAGCTGGAGGTCGAGAGCTGCTCGATGCCTTCTCCGCTCAGATCGTTGCCCCTCAGGCTGAGCTCGCGGAGGTGATCGAGCGAGCTCGCCCTGCGGAGGACCTCGCCCAGGTCGGGGCCGGCGTCGTTGAAGGAGAGATCCAGCGTGTGCACGCCCTCGAGCATCGGGGTCTTGAGGAGCGCGTCGATGCCGTCGACGCCGAGCGCGTTGATGGAGAGGTCGAGCACACGGACCGACCGTAGGTGCTCGGCGCGGGCGATGAGCGGGAGGAGGTAACCAGGGGGCCTGAGCTGGTGGAGGTCGAACCGATGCAGCGAGGTCAGGCGCCCGGAGTGGGCGATGAACGCGGCGAGGTCGATGTCCTCGCGAGCCGTCGTCGCCTCGAGAGGGTCCAGCAAGCCGAAGGCCTGGGACTCGTCGAGGTGCAGCGCGTCTCCGAGGTCGAGGACCCTCAACCCGGGCGCGAAGGACGAGGTGCAGAGAGCGAGCAGGTCGGCGTTCTCGAGCGGGCAGCCACCCAGACGCAACGACTCGAGCGTCTCGGGCAGGCGCGAGAGGATCTCGCGCAGCGGCTGACCGACGAGCTGTGTCTGGCGCACGTCGAGGGCCGTGAGCTGCGTGACGAAGGGCGCGCGCGCGAGCGCCTCGCACGTGCGCGAGTTCAGGAGGGAGACGGCAAGGCGGAGCCGCGTGAGCGACGGGAACACGCCAGGCCTCGGCCACCCGAGGTGAGAGAGGATGTTGGCGCCGAGGTCCAGTGACTCGAGCCTCGGGAACGTGCTCCCTTCGAGGAGCGCGCTGGAGTCGACGCCTGGCATCACGCAGTACCAGAGCGCGAGCGACTCGAGCCGTGGCCCCAGCCGCTCCGCCAGTTCATGGAGGGTCCGCTCGGAGAGCGGGGTCATCTCCAGCGAGAGGTCACGGACGCCGCCGAGGTCGTGCCGCTCGAGGAGGGTCCGCGCGAAGGTGTCGTCTTCGAGGCCGTCGTAGGGCGCCCACGCCAGCGTATCCGCGAGAGGAAGGAGCGGCGCCGGCTCCTCGGGGTCGTCGTAGATCGCGCCGAGCCAGGTCAGCGGAGCGGGCCTGGGGCCCGGCTCCTTCCTCAGGATGTCGAGCGCGTAGGGGACGGCGCGTCGGGTGAGGTCTTCGGGGTCGGCCCAGGCCTCGAGCAGCGCCACGAGCGCCCCCCAGCGCTCCGCCCCGGGCGCACCCTGGAGCAGGCTCCGGAGCTCGCCGAATGGGTCTTCGTGCATGGGGACAGCTCGTGGTGGAAGGGCTCGTACGACGCGACCGACGCAGTGTACGAACAGGCGACACCTGCGCAAAGCCGAGCACGCACTGCTTGACGAGGTCGAGGCCGAAACCCAATCATGTATACAGATACGTATCAAGATACGCACCACCGTCGAAACAACCCACACAGCGCCGGCGCCATGACAACAGACCTGCTCGAACAGCTCGGACCGCTCGCGCTCACGCTCCGGCTCAAGCGCCTGAGCCATCGCCTCGAAGAGGGCGGGCGCAGGCTCTACAGGACGCTCGACACGCCGCTCGAGCCGAGCTGGTACGCGATCCTGCTCCTGCTCGAGCGCGAGCGGGACCTCTCGGTCACCGACATCGCGGCCGCGCTGCGGGTGCGCCACCCGTCGGTCATCAAGAGCGTCAAGGCGATGGAGGCGGCGGGCCTGGTGGCCGCCACGCGCGATCCGAACGACGGCCGCCGCCGCGTCATCGACCTCACGGACCTGGCGCGCGACGGGTTCGACGGTTTCTGCGCGATCTGGGACGCGTTCGACAGCTCGCTGTCCACGCTCATCGACTCGGGACACGAGGACATCCTCTCCAAGCTGAGCGCGATCGAGTCGCGCCTCGACGACGCCGAGCTCGACGAGCGCGCGAGGGGCGTCCTCGACGCGCCGCCTCGGCCCAGGCGCGCTCACCGCGCTCCGCTCCGGGTCCAGCTGCGCGCGATGACCCCCGCGGACTCCGACGCGATCGTCGAGATGGGGCGAGAGCTCGTCGCCGCGGGCGACACGTACGCCTACGAGGAGGACATGTCCTCCAAGGAGCTCCTGTCCTACTGGAACCCGCCCACGCCGTCCGAGGGTTGGGTGGCGACCCACCGCGACGAGGCCGTCGGCATGTACGTCATCCGGCCGAACATGCCCGGCCCGGGTGGCCACGTGTGCAACGCGAGCTTCGCCGTGAGCGCGTCGCGCCGCGGCCGCGGCCTGGGGCGTGCGCTCGCGCGGCACGCGCTCGAGCGCGCCGCGTCGACGGGGTACGCGGCCATGCAGTTCAACGCCGTCGTCTCCACGAACACGCGCGCCGTCGCGCTCTGGCTCGACCTCGGCTTCAGGATCGTCGGCACCATCCCGGCCGCCTTCGCCCACCCAGACGGAGGCCTCGTCCCCATCCACATCATGCACCGCGCGCTGGCGGACCTGAAGTGAACGGTCTGGTGCGACCTGCCAACCGTCCCGCAGCGGCGTGATCCGCACGACGCCGCGTCGCCAACTCGGCAGAGCGACTCCAAATGGCCGAAGTGACTGAGTGTTCATGACGCGCTGCGTCTTTACTGGAGCCTGGCGAGTGACCAGATTCAGAGTCGACCGCACCACATCAGACCCTGGAGGTCGACCCATGGCACGCGTATCCGAATCTGACATCGCCCGCGTTGGCGCCGAGATCTTCAAGAGGATGAAGGGACAGAAGCCGTCGGTCTTCCAGAAGGACTGGTGGAGCGGGAAGATGATGGACCTGTCGATGAAGGACGAGGCCTTCAAGGTCGAGATGTTCAGGTTCGTCGACGTGTTCCCCACGCTCAAGGACCCGGTGGAGGTGGCCGAGCACCTCCAGCAGTACTTCTGCCGGCCCGAGCAGGACTTCCCGGCGTCGTTCCAGTGGGGGCTGGGCCGCGTCAAGCCAGAGGGGCGCATCGCGAGGATGGCCGCGGGGCAGATCGAGAAGCAGGTCGTGGGGATGGCCTCGAAGTTCATCGCGGGCGAGGACGCTGAGGAGGCGCTGCCAACGCTCGAGAAGATGTGGGAGAAGCAGGGGCTGGCGTTCACGCTCGACCTGCTGGGCGAGTCGACGGTGAGCGAGGCCGAGGCGGCCGACTACATGCGCCGCTACGAGGAGATCCTGGACGCGCTGGTGGAGCACACGGCGACGTTCAAGGCCAGGCCCGAGCTCGAGGAGGCGCCCTGGGGGAAGGTCCCGAGGGTGAACGTCTCGATCAAGATCTCGTCGCTCTACTCTCAGATCGATCCGCTGGACTTCGAGGGGAGCACGCGCGCGCTGCTCGCGCGCGTGAAGCCGCTGATGCTCAGGGCGAAGAGGCACGGCGCGTTCATCAACATGGACATGGAGTCGTACGCGACCAAGGACCTGACGCTGGCGCTGTTCAAGGAGCTGATGACGCAGCCCGAGCTCGCGGACTACCCGCACGCGGGGATCGTGATCCAGGCGTACCTGAGGGACGCGCACGACGACGTCGCGTCGCTGTGCAAGTGGGCCAAGAAGCGCGGCGCGCCGGTGACGGTGCGCTTGGTCAAGGGCGCGTACTGGGACTACGAGACGATCCACGCCGAGCAGGAGGGCTGGCCGCAGCCGGTGTTCGGCAAGAAGTGGGAGACCGACGCGTCGTACGAGCGCTGCGCGAAGACCCTGATCGACAGCCACAAGCACATCCACGTGGCGATCGCGTCGCACAACGTGCGCTCGCTGGCGTTCGCGATGGCGTACGCGTCGGCGAGCAAGCTCGCGCCGTCGGGGCTCGAGCTCCAAATGCTCTATGGAATGGCCGAGCCGATGAAGGTCGCGTGCCAGCAGATGGGCTACAGGGTGCGCGACTACGTGCCGATCGGGGACATGATCCCGGGGATGGCGTACCTGGTCCGCCGCCTGCTGGAGAACACGTCGAACGAGTCGTGGCTGCGCGCGTCCTTCGCCGACGGCGAGTCGATGGAGACGCTGCTCGCCAAGCC
>CAJXPN010000508.1 GCA_913058025.1 uncultured Myxococcales bacterium
GGGGGCGCCAAGCGCGCAGCGCGGCGGCGGGGGCTTCTGCCCCGCACCACACTCCCCGCCTCACACGAACGCGCCCAAACCGCCCCGCGCCACACTCCAAGCCCGCCCGGACACGCCGACCTCGCGCCCTGCCCTCATCGACGCTCGAAGATCACACGAAACGCAGCCTCGGAGAGCACCTCGGTGGACGCGGGGTCGAGGCCCTCGGACACGGTGAGGGTCTCCAGCGCGAGGGAGTCGGAGGCGGCGATGGCGCCCCAACCCGCGGGTGAGACGTTGACGCGCGTGAGGCGGAGGTGACGCAGCTCGTGCAGGTGAGGTGAGCTCGCGAGCGCGGCGGCGGCCTTGTCCTGGACGCGGACGTTGTCGGAGAGGTCGAGCGAGACGAGCCCCCGGGCGGCGGGGTTGTCACACAGCGCGGCGACGCCGCGGTCGGAGACGTGCGCGTCGGGTCGCCGGAGGACGGGGGATTGGCGAGAGAGGTCGAGGGACGCGGGCGCCAGGCCGGGGTCGCGCATGTCACGCCAGAGGCGCATCGCCTCGTCTCCGACCTCGCAGCCGCGCAGGCACAGGGACTCCAGCCCCGAGAACCAGGGCGCGCGGGCGAGCGCGTCGAAGTGCTCGGCGGCGAGCCCGCAGCCCTCCAGGCGCAGGACACGCAGCGCGGTGAGGGGGGCGGTTCGGGCGCGCTCGGTCCACCACCGGTCGTCACCGAGCGCGCCATCGACGACCTCGAGGCGCTCGAGTCGCGCGCCGAGCGCGCCCGGGTCGAGCAGCGGCGTGACGTGGTCGGCGCGGACGCCCGCGCACACGAGCGCGACGTGGCGCAGGTCACTCAAGGAGCGCGCCGAGGAGAGCGCATCGAGGTCACGCGCACGAGCGGCGCGCCCCTGAACGCGCAGCGAGCGGATCGCGCCGAGGCCGCTGGACCTGGCGAGCGCGCGCAACCAGGCGCCGGCGCCGAGGCGGTCGTCGATGACGACGCTCCTCGCGAGCGGGAGCCCAGGCGGCAGCTCACCGCGCGCGATGGCGTCGATCCACGCGGGCGGCGCGACGCGGACCTCGTCGGGCCAGGCGGACATGGCACGCGATGCGTAGGGGGCGAGGCCCTCGCGCGCGACGTGCGGGGGCGCGGCGTCGACGGCGGCCACGACGTCTCCCCAGGCGTCGGGCCCACGCGCGAGCGCGGATCGGAGCGCTCCGAACGGATCACTCACGGCGCGCTCGGTGCCACGCGGAGGAAGGCGCGGTAGCTGCCCTCGGAGTGGAGCTCGTGCCAGACGGGGCTGTCGTAGAGCGCCTCGACGAGGCCGGATTGGGTGCGGGTGTCGAGCAGCGCGGCGCGGACGTCGTACTGCTGGAAGATGCCGCGCCAGATGTCCGTGGATTCGAGGAGCTCGCGGATCTCGAGGAGCTTCGGGGTCGTGAGCTCGTGGCGGGGGTCGGTGAAGACGAGCTGCTTTGGTCTGGCGGGGTCGTTGAGGCGCCACAGGAGGAGCCCCGAGAGGTGCGCAGGCGCGTAGATCCGAGGAGGATCGAGCTGCTGAGCGATGAGCTCGACGCTGGTGATGGGGACGTCCGCCCCGATGACGCCGGCGTGAGGGGAGACCCGACGGACGTCGAAGGGGCTGAGCGAGAGCGCCAGCGGCGCGTGCGTGACCATCATCGGCTGGGCGACCCAAGGGAGGGTGAGCGCGGCCAGGATCACCGCGACGCGGGCGAGCTTGGCGCCAGAGGCCCTGTCCGCCGGGATGAGCCCTGCGAGCGCGGAGGCCATGGCGAACGGGAGCGCGAGGCCGAGCCAGAGCGTGGCGCGCTGGTGCGTGACGGCGAGGAGGCCGAGGGCGACGAGCGCGCCGAGGTCGAGGACTCGCCCCTCACGAGGGCCTCGCCATCGCGCCGCGACGCACACCGCGAGCAGGCCCCAGACGCCTGCGCCCTCGAGGCTCCACCACGGCAGCAGCGGCGCCCACGCGGAGGCGTCGGGGTGGGTCGGGTAGAGCGAGAGCGCGGTCACGGTGTGCTCGAAGAGGAGCGCGCCGCGGGGGTTGAGCAGCGGCGCGGCGGCGCACACGGCGGCGACTGCGAACCACGGGACGCCCGAGGAGGTCGAGGCGCGATCCTCGGCGCCTTCTCCACCCTCGCGGCCTGCGCCACGCCCCTCGAGCATGGCGTCGAGGCCCATGAGCGCGGCGAGCAGCGCGGGGAGCATGAACGCGTGGTCGAGGTTGGCCCAGAGCCCGGCGCAGGCCGCGAGGACGAGCCCGGCGACGAGCGGCGCGCGTGGGCTGGCGTGATCTCGGGCCTCGGCGCAGGTGACGAGGCAGATCCCAAAGAGCGGCGCGGCGACGAGCGCGGGGCCGGCGTCGGTGAAGTGCCCGGCGAGCGAGGCGCCGACGCCACCGAGGATCGCGCCAGCGAGGCCGGAGCGTGCGCGGCGGCCCGCGGCGTAGGAGGCCATGCCGAAGGCGAGCGCGGCGAGGAGGTTGCGGGCGGTGAGGACGGCCTCGACCTCGCCGAGGCGGTGGACGAGCGCGACACCCCACTGGGAGAGCCACGGGAGGTCGAAGGCGGGCGCCTCGACGGGGTGGCTGTAGAGGAGGTGGTTGGCGATGGGGACGGCGCCGAAGTGATCGATCATCGAGCCCATGGCGACGTGCCACCACAGGTCCCAGGAGCGCAGCGGCACGAGGCCGCCGAGCGTGGCGACTACGCCAGCGACGAGGGCGGCGCAGGCGACGAGGTGGAGGCGCGCGGGGCGCGCGCCGTTGTCCTTCGCGGTGTTCATGTCGTGGCTCCAGATCGCGTCATGCGTTGGGACGCGCGCCGCGGGCTCGGAGGTGCATCAGAGCCTGGCGCGCAAGGAGCGCGCGCCCAGGCGGATGGCGATGTAGGCGGCGGCGGCGGGCAAGAGGAGGCCTAGCGCGAACGTGCCGACGTCCCACAGGAGGATCGTCTCGCTCGCGCCGGCGGTGATGATGCGCCCGAGCCGCGTGATGAGCCTGAAGGTCAACCCGAGGGAGACGAGGATCAGGATGATGCTCATGACCATGAAGATCATGGCGCCGAACGAGGAGGAGACGTTGGCGGCGTTGGGGTTGTGGAACTGGGGGTAGATCGCGCCCATGCCCACGGCGATGGCGGCGACGCACAGGGTGTAGCCGAAGACGAGGAGGCTGGCGAAGAGGGTGTAGAACCAGTTCTGGACGACGAGCAGGTTCGACGCCCAGATGACGCCCTGACCGACGAAGGCGACGGGGAGCATGGCGCCCAGCCACTTCCCGACGAGCACGCGCTCGAGCGAGATCGGGGCCTGGAGGACCATCCAGAAAGAGCGCCCCTCGACGCTGATCGCGGGGAAGAGGAAGCGCCCCGAGAGCGCGACGATGACGAACCCGCACACGGCGAGGTTGAAGTAGTAGAGGCCGACTTCGCCGAAGAGCTTCGTGTCGGAGATGATGTCGAAGTACTTGTAGTTGACCAGGTAGATGGTCATGAGCGCGACGATGACGAGCAGGTTCGACCACTGGCTGGCGTCGCGGGTGAAGATGACGCGGTCCTTGCGCACGAGCTGCTTGAGCGAGCTGAAGGTGCCCCCCTCCGAGGCCATGCGCTCGAGGTTCTGCTCGACGGAGCCGGAGCGCTCGCGCTGGCGGCGCAGGGTCCAGTCACGCAGCGTGGTGATGAGGCCGGTGCCGTGGCGGCCCTCCTGGACGCGTGAGTAGCCGCGGAAGTACATGCTCCTGTGGAGCCAGGCCGAGATCACGAAGAGCATCATGGGCGTGAGGTAGAGGAGCCCGAGGGACCACCAGTCGAGGCCGCCCTCGCCGAAGATCAGCGGGCTGAGCGAGTTGACGGCCCAGTCCGAGGGGAGGAACGAGGTCCTGGGGGTCGACAGGAGCTGGATCATCTCGCCGATGCCGTCGAAGGACTCGGGGTTGAGCAGCTTCTCGGGCTGCATGAGGCGGACGACGCCGAAGAGGACGCCGAAGGCGATCATGCCCATGAAGAGCATGCCGTCGCGCATGCGGCTGGCGACGAGCATGTTCGTGATCACCAGCGCGGCGATGCTGGCGATGCCGGTCGGGATCGCGACGAAAGGTAGGAAGACCGCGAGCAGCATCGCGTAATACGACCAGTCGGCGTTCATGCCGACGCCGAGCGCGGCGAACGCGGGCATGCCGAAGAGGATGATGACCCAGGAGGACTGGACGAGCGACTCGATGTAGCGGGAGGCGAAGAGGGAGTCGTCGTGGACGGGCTGGGCCCAGAGGAACTCGAGGTCGTCGGCCAGGTAGAACGTGGAGAAGGCGGAGACGACGTTGGAGAAGGTCAGGAGCCCCAGGAAGATCAAGAACGCGATCGAGACGAGCTTCTGCACGAGGAGCTCGCCGACGGGCTGGAGCTCGAGCGCATTGGTCACGAGCCAGAAGCTGCCGCGGTAGAGCATCGCCGAGAAGACGACCGACAGGCCTATGAACAGCGGCTGTCTCTTATACACATCTGACGCTGCCGA
>CAJXPN010000509.1 GCA_913058025.1 uncultured Myxococcales bacterium
GAGATTTCTGCCTGTCTCGTGGGCTCGGAGATGTGTATAAGAGACAGGCGCAAGCGCCGCTCGGGCTGTTCCTTGGTGGAGTCCTCGGCAGAGTCCTCGGCGTCGGAGGTCTCGGATGAGCCCGAGACGGCCGCGCCCTGGGGCTCGGTGAGCGACTCGTCGACCACGACCTTCGCGGCGTCGGCGCTCGCGTCGGTGCGCTTGCGGCGGCGCTTCTTCTTGGGCCTTGGAGTTGTCGAGTCGGCCTTGGGTTTACGCTGAGGCTTGTCCTCGTCGAGCACGCTCATGTCCATCTGCTCCGTGTCCTTGGATGCGTCGTCGACGCCGCGGTCTCGAGCCTCGACGGCGAGCTCTGAGAAGGCCTTCGTGGGGTCCTCTCCGAGCAAGCCTGAGAGCGCATTGATCATTGCGTTGAGTGCCTGGAACCTGCGCTTCGGGGAGCGCTCGACGACGAGGTTGAAGACCTCGTCGAATCCGTCAGGGAGCTCTGCGTCGGGTGCGGCGAGCGAGAGCGCGAGGGGCCGCTCCCGTCGATGTCGCTTCAAGATTGTCTCGGCGCTGTCGCCGGAGGCCAGGTCGCGCCCCGTGATCGCCTCGTAGGCGATCATGCCCAGCGCGAACACGGCGGTCTTCTCGGTGGGTTTCCGTGAGGGGCGCGTGAGCTCGGGCGCGATGTACGCGGGGTAGGCGACGTGCTCTCCGAGTGTGGCAAGCTCCATGACGTTTCGCTGGTTCATGAGCACACCGTGGGCCCACTCGAACACGACGACCTCACCCTCGGGCGAGCGCACGATCGCGTGAGGGTTCAGCGCTCGATGCGCCACGCCGGCGCGGTGGAGCCACTCCAGCGCGCGGGCACACGAGCACGCGCTCCTCAGCGCGAGCTCCCATCGCACGCCGCCGACCCGAGAGCTCGCGTCCGCGAGGCTCTCGCCAGGCGCGGCGAGCTCGACGACGTAGGCCGGGCTCACGTCGACGTCGTAGTCGAGCAGCTTGCCGATCGAGGCGGGGAGGTCGTCTCCGAGGAGCGCGCGCGTCGACTCCAGCGCCGCGGCGCGGGAGGGGTCGGGCGCGGCATCCCCCGTGAAGACCGTCACGCGCACGAGCGCTCCGTCCGAGGTCCGCTTCCCCTCGTAGCGCTCGCCGACGGCGTCGGCGAAGAGCAGTCGATCGAGCTCGTATCCCCCGAGCGTCTCTCCGATGCGTTGTCCCGGCGCGTGATCACGCGCCTCGTTCAACCTCGCGCCATCGTGCGGGCAGAACGTCTCCGTATTTTCGAAACGGGAGCCACAGGCAGGGCAAACCTTCACCGACACGACCTCACATACACATCATTCGGGGCCTACACCACGTCGCGCGTCCTGTACCTCAGGCGATCCCCCTCGTCTCACTCGGAGGTCACCGTGATCCTTGACGTTCGCCACCCACGGGCGCTATCAAGAGCGGCTTTTGAACACGCCGCAGAAAAATGCGGCCCACTTCAGCGGCCCAATCATAACGGACGCTCCGGTCGATGTTAAGCACTCAAAACGGGGCTTCCCGTTTGAGCGCGTCCGTTGAAGCACAGGAAGAGTCAGTCATGTCCGAGGAGAACGTCGTCACGAAGTTGAGCCCAGCCCTCACAGGCAAGCAACGCCGCTACTTGCGGTCGTTGGGTCACGACCTACGCGCCATCGTGCTCGTGGGTCAGAAGGGGGTGAGCGAGGGTCTCATCGAGAACCTCGATTCCGCCCTGACCTCGCACGAACTCGTCAAGGTCAAGGTCCACGATGGATCGAGCATCGACGAGGTCGCGCTCGCGCTTCATACCGCCACGGGCGCCCAGCTCGCCCAGAAGATCGGCAAGAGCCTGCTGTTCTACCGGGCGAACCCGGAAGAGCCCGAGATCCGCCTGCCCCGCGATCGCGCCTGACCAGGAGCGCCTACCATGATCATCGAGATGAACCCCGACCACCCGCAGCCGCGGCGGGTCGAACAGGTCGTGGCGGCCTTGCGTGAAGGCAAGCTCGTCGCGTACCCCACGGACTCGGTCTACGGTATCGGCTGCGACATCTTCAACGCAGACGCCGTCAACCGCCTCCACCAGCTGGTGCGCGAGATCAAGGGCTCTCCCGATCACTCCCCGCTCTCGTTCATCTGCCATAGCCTGAGCAACATCGCCGAGTACGCCTACGTCTCCGACTACGCGTACCGCACGCTCAAGCGCATGCTCCCGGGGCCCTACACGTTCGTCCTGGAGGCGACCAAGCTCGTCCCCAAGGTCATGCGCAAGAAGCGCAAGACCGTGGGGATCCGCGTCCCGGACTCTCCCATCACCATCGCGATCGTGGAGGCGCTGGGGAACCCCATCGCCACGACGAGCGCGACCCATCGTGACGGCGAGCTCATCCCCGACCCCTGGACCATCCAGGACCTGTACGGGCACATCGTCGACGTGATCGTCGACGGCGGCTACCTCTTCCCCGAACCGACCACGGTCATCGAGTTCTCCGGCGACCACCCGCGGCTGCTCCGTGAGGGCAAGGGCTCGCTCGAAGACCTCGAGATCGTCGAGGAGCTCTAGGGCCTCTCGGCCGCGTCGACGAACGGCGTGATCAGGGTGATCAGGCGCTCGAAGTCTATGGGCTTGCTCTGGAACCCCACGAACCCCGCCTCCATCACGCGCAACCTCGTGTCCGAGGTGTCGTGCGCGGTCAGCGCGAGCACGGGTATGCCCATCGTCTTCTCCCCCTGACGGATCCGGCGCATCGACTCGTAGCCATCGATCCCGGGCAGGCCCAGGTCCATGAGCACCAGCGCGGGCCGGTCGCTCTGCGCGAGCTCGATCGCCTCCTCGCCCGTCGACGCGCAGCGCACCGCGTAGCCTCGTCGCTCGAGCCGGCGCGTGATCATGCGTTGGTTCGGGATGTGATCTTCGACCAACAGTATCCAGTCGCTCATGATTTCGGCTCCCAGGGCAGGGCGCGGTCGAGCGCGCGCTCGACCTCGGATGGTTCTCGTGCCACGCCGTGCCTCCAGCGCTCGAGCTCGGCCTCGAGCACCGCGTCGGTCCTTGCGCGGGTCATCAGTAGGATGCTGGGCGCCACGCGCTCGCGCGTCAGCCGGCGCGCGTCCATCAGCAGCCCGGCCAGGTCGCCCTGTGCCAGCGGCCCGAGCGCGAGCGTCGTCGCCTTGCCGGTTCGGAGCATCTGGAGGGCCTCGGTCGCGTCCGCGGCCTCCTCACACCTCATCCCTTTGCGCTCGAGCGCGAGCTCGAGCGCCTCCATGTACTCCTCGTCCAGCCCCAGGCACGCCGCGACCGTGCTCGGCGCGATGAAGCGCGCGAGCGTCTCGACGACCTTGGGCCCGTCGACGGGCTTGTTCATGCTCCCCGAGGCGCCCAACGCGCGGCACAGGTCGTCGTCCACCACGATCGACTGGATCACCACGGGGAGGTCCTTGAGGTCCGCCTCGTTGCGCAGCTGGCTGAGCACGCTCCAGCCGTCCACGCTCGGCATGACCACGTCCAACACGACCACGTGTGGCCGCAGCGTCTTCGCCATTTGGATCCCGCTGGAGCCGTCGATCGTCGACTTCACCCGCCAGCCCGCGGGCTCCAGGCACGCCCGGAGCTGCGCGTGGATCTCGGGGTCGTCGTCGATCACCAACGCGAGCGGTCCGTCCCCCTCCAGATCCTTGCTCGCGTGCGCGGCCACGTCCGCCAACCGGATCCCCCCGACGGGCGTCCGCAGCATCGCGCGCGAGGGCAGGCTCACCGTGATCGTCTCGCCGCAGCGCATGGTGCCGCCAAGCCGCGCGATGAGGCCGCGCGCGACCGCCGACGCCAGCTCGCGCATCGTCCTGGCGCCTCGCTTCAGGGGCCTCTCCAGCGCCCGCGTGATCTCGGAGAAGTCCTCCTCACGCGGCGGCGCGAACTCGATCAGCAGCGAGCGGGGCGTACGTGACAGCTTCATCGCCGCGCCCGGGCCCTCGCGATCGAGCCGCTGCGTCGCCAATAGCGACAGCATCACCAGCCGGAGCGCGCGTCGATCCGTGTAGACCTCCGCGTCGTCGTCGACCCAGACCGTGCCCACGCGCTCCGGTGAGATCGACGTCCACGCCCCGCGAACCTCCTGCACCAGCCCCTTGAGCTGTACGCGCTCCAGATAGACGTCTCCCTCCCTCGCCTCCAACCTCGCGGCCTCCACCGCGAGGTCGATGAACAGGCGGACCTGCTGCGCCGCGGAGTAGGCCTGGTGGAGGTCGTCGGCGAGCTCTCCTTGCGCGCCGTCGAGCGCGAGCTCGAGGTACCCGAGCGTGCTCGCGAGCGGCGTCCGGAGCTCATGGTTGAGCGCGAGGAGGCGGTCGGGCACCGAGCGCTTTGGCTGGAGCAACAGCCCCACCGTCTCCTCACCCAGGCCGAACATCACGGGGGTCACCTCGACCTTGCCGTCGGGCGCCGAGAGCTCACGCGCAGGCCTGTCTCTTATACACATCTGACGCTGCCGACGATCTACCCTGTG
>CAJXPN010000510.1 GCA_913058025.1 uncultured Myxococcales bacterium
CGATCACCTCGCGCGAGACCTCCGTCATCACCGCGCCCGACGCGCACGCCTGCGCCGCGGCGTCACGCGCGGCCTCGTGCCTCGACGTCAACACCCGCACCAGCGCGTCCGCGTCCGCGCGCAGCGCGTCCGCCGCCCCGAGCAGCCACTCGCCAGCCTGCGCCGCCGCCTCGGCCGACGCGCTCGCGGCCATCCAAGACCACAGCGCCACGTCCGGCGCCCCTGCGTCGTAGCGCGCCCGCGCGATCCCCAACGCGACCTCGGCGCCCTCCGGGTACGGCGTCCTGAGCAGCATCCCCAGCGCGCGCGTGTCCAACCTCGCCTTCATCGCCTCGTTCGTGTTCAGCGCGCGCGCGGCGAACCTGTGGACCTCATGGCACCGGCTCTCGTCGAGCAGGTGCAGCAGCGCCACCGGGTTCGCGTCCCACACCCTCGGGAACGCCTCCTCGCGAGGAGCCTCCAGCCTGAACTCGGGCTCCTCGAGCGGCGCGCCCTCGGACAACCTGAACGTCCTCCAGCTCGCCTCCTTGAGGTGGCGCGTGGAGCCCTCGTAGAGCAGGTGCGAGAGCACCACCCTCGACGCCAATGCCGCGTAGTTCGTCGTCGTGTTCACGGACACCCAGTTCCCGGCGACGCGCTGCCAACGCGTCGACACCACCGCCCTGGGGTCCTCCGCGTCCGCGTCCGAGTACGGGAGCATCACGCCCGTAGCCATCCTCACGAAGTTCGGGTCGCCCAGCGCGCCCATCCTGCGCAGCGTCCTCCACACGCGCCTCCTCATGTACGCGCGCGTGGCCTCGCTGTACGCCCACTTCGTCCCCTCCTTGGTGATCTCGTTGCGGTCCACCTGCTGCCAGTAGAACCCCGCGCCGCGAGGGTAGCGCTTGTTCGGGTTGGCCCAGCTCGGCGCGTTCTCGTATTTGTTCTTCCCGCCGAACTTCTTACCCCAGCTGTGGGACCAGTAGTCCGTGAGCCAGTACGTCCCCTTCGTCAGCGTGAACCGGCGCGCGATGATCCCGTAGAGCTGCGCGTCCCGGCGCAGCTCGGCCGCCTTGAACAGCCACCGGATCGCGCGAAACTCGGGCGCACCGAGCGGCGCCGTGCGCGCGAAATCGAGCACCAGCGGGCGCGCGACGTCGTCGTCGAGCAGGTAGAGGTCCGCGTACGCCATGAAGCGGCTCGCCTTCGTCCCGTTGCTCATGAGCTTGCCGATCGCGTCGCCGACCGCGTCGCGCGTCCAGGGCACGTGCGGGGTGTCACCCGGGAGGCGCTGGCGCGTCTCCCGCACGAACGCCACGCGCTCGGCGGGGAGCGTGAGGATCGCGCGCTTCGCCTCCTCGATGAGCCTCAATACCTCGGGCGCTCCGCCAGCCTCCGCGCGCCTCTCGAGGCTCGCGAGCGACGCCCGCTGCCCGAACCTCGCCAGCGCCCAGATCGCGCTGTAACGCAGCTCCCCGTCCTTGGCGTCGACCCACGGCCTGATCAGCGGCTCGGCCTGGACGAGCTCGAGCTCCCCGGCGCGCCAGATCGCCCTCGCCAGCGGCCACGCGCCGCGCGGCGCGTTCTGACCCTGCATCAGCCTCCCCAGCACAGCCATGCACCTTGGGTGCGTCGCCGCGGGCGGGAACGCCTCGGGCGCGTCCGCGTCGGGTGACGGCGGCTCGCCCGCGGGCTCGTCCGTAGCGTCTTGGGAACCTTCGGGGGCGGAGTCCTCTTTGTCCTCATCGGAGTCGTTGGCGAGCTCCCAGGTCGCGTGCTCGTAGTAGCCCTTCCCGAGCCTCTTGGTCCTGAGGTCCTCGAAGACTATCTCGGCCGCGGCGAGCTCGACCTCGCCGTCGGTCTTGGTCCCCTCCCGCAACGTCGCGCCGATCCGGCCCCACCTCGCGACCACGACCCACCCGTCGTCACCCTCCTGGAGTTCGAGTTCGTAGACCTTGTTCGAGGTCCCCGTGGTGTTGTGCAGCGTGACGCGTCGCGTGGGTGTCATCGGTTCGCCTGCCAGTGGAGTTCAGGTCTATGAATCTCCGCCCTCGGGTGGGCCTTGTCCAGCCCCCTGTCACTCGCCCCACGATCGAAATCATCGCTTTATTAGATCCCCGCGCGCGTGGCGCCCGTTCGTGCACCATCGGAACACGAGCACAACACCTGAAGGAGTCGAACGTGAAGAAGTGGCAGATGGCGAGCGCGGCGGTGGCGATGACACTCGGACTCGGGGCGTTGACCGCGCAGGCCCAGGAGGAGCCACCCAGGGTGAACCCGATCCCGAAGGTGTCGCCGCCTCGACTGCCCCAGAAGGAGGTCGGAGACGTCAGCAAGACCCCGGTCACGATCGCCGTCGCGGACACCAAGAATGCGGCCGGCGGCGTGGACGTCCAGGACGGGTTCGGCGGCGACAAGCTCATGTACACGACCTACTTCTACACGGCGACGGAGGCCGTCGTGCACGGCTACGAGGCCGACACCAAGGTCTCCATCCTGGACCTCACGCGCGGCGGCACCATCTGGTCAGGCGTGGTCGGTGAAGGTGAGACAAAGCTCGTGCCCACCGGCCAGGGCGTCTTCAGCTTCATCTCGGACAAGAAGGCGTCCATTCTGGTGGGCACGCCGTCGCGCTGCGCGGTCGTGGGCTACTGGGTGCGCGACCAGAACGGGTCCTTCCGCTCCGACAAGCTCTACACGCAGCTCCCCTCGGGGGTCTCGAGCTCCGAGCGGGTCATCGTGTGGGCCTGGGGTGACACCAAGGTCAAGGTCACCGACACCATCTCCAAGGAGGTCCTCTACGACGGCAAGCTCGCGGACGGCCAGTTCTTCGAGATCCCCAAGGACAAGCTCGCCTCGATGGGCAACCACATCCTCAAGATCGAGGGCGACGCCAAGAACCTCTCCACCCAGGTCTACTACGACGAGGGGTACTTCGTCCCCGCGGAGGACGGGCGCGCGTCGGGCAAGAAGCTGCGCACCTACGTCGGCACGATCACCAACCAGGTCAACGACCTACAGCTCTTCAGCTACGGCATCGACGCCAAGGTCAAGGTCGTCGACCTCAAGGCCGAGGCCACCCTCTGGGAGGGCGTCGTCAAGGCCGACTCCGTCCACACGCTCACGCTCTCCGACAAGTACGTCGAGATCACCGCCGACTACGAGATCTCGGCCGCCGTCAGCCCCTACGAGCACTACAAGACCGTGTACGCCGAGCACCACTTCGCCGCGGGCCAGGAGGGCACCGGGATCGACGGCAACATCCTGCTCACCACGCCCGGCGAGCTCTGGGTCTTCAGCTACTACGACGAGAACCCCGTCATCGTCACCGACATGAAGTCGGGCAAGAAGATCTGGGAGGGCTCCGTCGACGCCGGCAAGCCCATCAACGTCAACCCCGGCCACGGATTCTACCGCGTCCGCTCGGCCAAGGGCGTCAGCGCCATGGGCGGCGCGAGCACGTGCGGCGCCGACTTCTCACCCGCGGGCGGCCTCTTCGAGGTCGACGAGACGCTCCTCAAGGTCATCAAGCAGATCAAGGAGGAGCGCGTCCAGCGCGCCAAGAAGGCAGGCAAGAGCCTCTCCAAGAAGGAGCTCAACGCCCCGCTCTCTGCCACCGAGACAAAGCAGGCCCAGGACGCCGTCAACACCTCCCTGGACGCCGACTACTCGGCCGACGAGATCCAGCAGCGGTCGTCGAAGATGAAGACGTACTGAGGGACGACACTGTCGCATAAAACATGACAGTGTCCTTCATGCGACCTCGTCCTGGGGGTGTGCACGACCTCGTGCGAAGAGCCTTCGCGTGGCCTCGGCGTGGGGGTGTGCACGACCTCGTGCGGGGGATTCCCCCCGCAGGTTGGCCTCGCGGCCAATCTGCTGCCCCCCGAGGTCGGGGGGCTCGGTCGCGCGTCCGAGCGTGCGTCGAGGTTCGCGGGTCTTTGACGTGAGGTCGTGCACCCCCTCACGCAGAGCCCAGCGACACCCCCCTCACTCCGTGACCCACGCCCCGATCGGCGCGAGGCCCGGCGCCTCCCAGAGCCCCTCGCCGTTCTGCATCGTCAGGATCTCGTAGCCGTCCTGGGTCACCGCGATCGTGTGCTCGTACTGCGCGGAGAGGCCGCCGTCCACGGTCACCGCGGTCCACCCGTCGGCGAGCACCTTGGTGCCCGGCTCGCCCTGGTTGATCATCGGCTCGATGGTGAACGTCATTCCGGGGCGGAGCCTGACGCCCGTGCGCGGCTTGCCCACGTGCGAGACCTGCGGCTCCTCGTGGAACTTGCGCCCGATCCCGTGGCCCACGAAGTCCTCGACCACGCCGTAACCCTGCCGCTCGGAGAACGACTGGATGGCGTGCCCGATGTCGCCCAGGCGCTTGCCCGGCTTGACCGCCTCGATCCCCCGACGCAGCGCCTCCATCGTCGCCCTCATGAGCGCGTCGGCCTCCGCGGAGACCTCGCCCACGGGGATGGTCGCGGCGTTGTCGCCGTGGAACCCATCCACGATCAGCGTCACGT
>CAJXPN010000511.1 GCA_913058025.1 uncultured Myxococcales bacterium
GGTCGAGGTGCCGGTGGCACGTCGTGCGCGCGCCAGACTGCGTGAGCTGTTGGAGGGGGCGAAGGTCGAGCGGGTGGACGTCGAGGGCGAGGCAGAGGGCTGCGACCGGTGGGACGACTCGCTCGAGGGCTGGACGTGTGGCAAGCGCGACGAGGTCTATCACGTGGGGCGCTCGATCCGTGACGTCGGCGACGAGGTCCGCCCGTGCATCTGGGCGCACCCGCCCAAGGGCGAGGCGACCTGGAGGGTGACGTTCCCGGGCGTCGAGCTCGGCGAGCGGTTCGTGCTCCGCGCGTCCCCGACGATGAGGGGGTGGCGGCGCAACGAGGCAGGGAAGGGGGCGGTCTCACTCGAGGCGCGCGTGGGTGGAGAGGTGCTCGTGGCTCGGGACGTCCCGATGCGCGAGTATGGTTGGGGCTCCTATGAGATGGATACGGCGTCGAGGCGAGGTGAGCGCGTGGACGTCGTGGTCGAGGTGGGCGCGAGGACCACGAAGGATCGGCAGTTCTGCTTCGACGGCTGGGTGTACTGAAGGCGAGAGGAGGAGACTGTGGCAAGTGAAGAGATGGTGTATGCCCGCGTGAAGCGCTCGGGGGAGACGAGCGGGATGTTCACGGTCGCGGAGCAGGTGGTGCTGCGCTTGAGGGCGGACGGCACGTTCACGTTGCTCGACGCGTCGTACCACGACGACACGTGGGGGCTGCGCGAGGAGTCCAGCGACACGTGGTCGGGTGTGTACGTGGAGGAGGACGGAGCGGTCGTGTGCCGCGCGACCTCGAAGAGGACGTACTCTAGGTCACGCGATCGTGACTGGGGCAAGGACGACGTGGAGAAGAACGTGCGTCAGGTGAGCGATGTGTTCACCTTCGCGAGGGAGGACGCGAGAGGTCTCACGTGCCCGCTCGAGCGCTTCGAGGGGCTGACACTGAGTCAGGACCAGGAGCCGCACCCGGGCGCGTTCTGAGACACCCTGGCGCTCACTGGTTCTGGTAGAGCTTCATGGTCTTGCGCGCGCGGCGGACGTAGGGGCCGTTCGGGTCGAGGTCGATGTAGCGCTGGAGCGCGGCGGCGCCATCGCGTCCCTTGTCGAGATGGCGGCCGAGGATGACGCCCTTGTTGAAGTAGGACTGGGCGAAGTCGGGGTCGACGCGGTGGACGGCCTCGTAGGCATCGATGGCGCGATCGTAGCGCTCCTCGAGCTGAAGGATGAGCGCGAGGTTGTGGTAGGCGCGGGGGTCGCCGGGGGAGAGCTGGACGATGTAGTCGGAGGTGGCGCGGGCCTCATCGTACTGCGTGAGGAACATGTAGGCGGCGGAGATGTTGAGGAGGGACTCGACGTGGGGGCGGTCGTGGAGCGAGAGCCCGGCGCGGTAGGCGGTGATCGCCTCCTCGTAGAGGCCGCGGTTGGTGTAGATGTTGCCGAGGTTGAACCACGTCTGCCACTGCTGGTCGCCGCCCGAGCTCATGGCCTTGCGCATCTCGGCGATGGCGCCTTCGAAGTCGGGCTGGAGGGAGAGCGCGATGGCGTGGTTCATGTGGACGTCCCAGGTGGGGCGCTTGGCGGCCGCCGAGCCCCAGGCTTCTGCGGCGTCGGCCCACTTGGCGTCGGAGAACGCGGCGTTGCCGGCCGAGATCTCGGTGGCGATGTCGCTGTTCGCCGAGCCGACGGAGTCAGGCGTCTCTTTGATGAGTCCGCCGGAGTCGCTATCCTTCGCGTCCGGGCCTGTGGAGCAGGCGGTCAGAGAGAGCGCGAGGCCGAGGGCCAGCGCGCAGCGCGTCAGAGAGACGGAAGGCATCATCATGGGTCGAACTCCAAAGTATTCAGGCGACGAAAGTGAGCGTGCATCACGACCATTGAGACGGTCATCGTGGACGTTTGTTCAACCTTCGGGACGATTGAGAGGGTATGCGTTGGTCGTGGCCCTCGCAAGCGCGACGGCGCTCTGTGTGGGGGGATGCGCCACGACCGGCGCCGGATCTTCGACATCGGAGCGGCGCCCGAGCGAGGAGGTCCTCTACGACGCGATGGTCGAGGAGGCGGAGGCGAGGGGCTGGGATGTCGAGACGGCGTCGCAGAGGTACCGGATCGTGACGACCGCGTACGAGGGGCGCTCGGCGAGGTTGAGGGTTCGCCGCGTGATGAAGATCGTGGTGCTGCCCCAGGGCGGCGCGTTGCAAGTGACGGTGGTCTACGAGCGGGACGCTGGCCCCGAGGGCGAGCCGAGCTGGGAGGCGATCGCGGAGGGTCCGGTGCGCGAGAAGGCGGCGGAGGAGGAGCTCGAGCTCGGGAGGGCGATCGAGCGTCGGTTCCACGGCATGCGTTGAGGTCGGCTCAGCCGATTGCCATCATGATGTCACGTCGCTCGTCGTAGTCGATCTCGAGTTCGGCGCCGTTCCAGATGGCGGTGGCGGCCGAGAGCCTGTGTGGGCCGTTGTGGTGGTAGTCGATGAAGTTCTCGATGAGGTCCTCGAGGACGACGCGCTGGCCTACCTCGAGGTCGTCGGGGATGAGGTAAGCGGCGACAGGGCTCGAGAAGTGGTCGGATGGGTCGTAGCCGTCGATGTTTCCGCTGGAGCTCAGGTGGCGCCAGTCGGAGACCGCGCCAGGGAGTTGCTCGCGGAAGTCGCGCAGGGACACGACCTCACCGGTGGTGTTGTTCTGCCACATGTCCAGGTTGCTGCGGATGCGGCCCGAGGGCCTGGCGAAGCGGACGAGGGGCCAGAGGCCCTCGGCGGCGGCGCGGTTGATCGCGGCGAGGGAGCGCGCGGTCTTGATGACGCGCAGGCCGGGTCGGGCGCGGCGGATGTGGTGGTCGGCGGGGGGTGGGTTCACGAGGGTGAGGTTGCCGTGGTCCGAGTCTATGTGGAGGCAGACGGTGGGGTCGTACTGAACGAGGACCTGGACCTGGAGGTCTGTGAGGTCGCGAGTGTCGACGACGTGCTTTTCGCAGTCGCGGCAGTGTCGCTTCAGGTCGGCGTCGTCGAGGACCTCGAGTTCGTCCCAGCACTTCGACCTGGGGCACTCGAGCTGCTTGATCACCTCACCATGGTTGGTGAAGAGCGTCCTGGATTCGGCGTCGAAGAGCATGTGTGAGTCGGCGGGGAACCTGAGCGCTGTGCGGAGGTTGGACGGCTGATGGCGCTCGAAGTAGTCGCGCGCGTAGCGCGAAGCGGCCTCGCGCGAGTGGTCGGCCTCCCAGGTTTCGAGGTGTGTGAGGATCGCGTCGGCGTCGCGTTCGGGGTCGTTGAGCATCGAGCGCAGGTGCGCCATCCGCTCATCGTCGCTCATGGTCGCACCGGGTGGTTGCTCGGACGACGCGTCGGCGGTCGCGGGTGAGAAGAGCGCGCGCAGGCGGTCGAGGATACCAGGGCGCCTGGTGGGCTGGTCGTCCGAGTCTTCACTCATGGTTGCCTCTCACTAAGGTCGAGGATCAGCCGATGGCGATGCTGATGTCGCGCTGTTCATCGTAGTCGATCTCGAGGTCGAGGCCGGTCCAGATGGCGGTGGCGGAAGGGAGCCTGTTGGCGCCCTGGTGGTGGCAGTCGATGAAGTTCTCGATGAGGTCCTCGATGTAGACGCGCTGGCCGACCTCGAGGTCGTAGGGGATGAGGTAGGCGGCGACGGGCTCCGGGAAGTGGTCGGAGGGGTCGTAGCCGTAGTTGTCCGGATCGTCGGGCTCGCCGACGCGCGCCCAGTCGGAGTAGTCGCCGTGGATGTTGGGGTAGCGGATGTCGTTCTGGATCGAGACCTCCCCGGTGGTCTGGTTCTGCCAGACCTGCATGAAGCTGCGGATGCGGCCCGAGGGTCTGGCGAAGCGTACGAGGGGCCAGAGGCCCTTGGTCACGGCGCGGTTGATGGCGTTTCGGGTGCGCGCGGTCTTGATGACGCGCAGGCCGGGCTCGGCGCCGCGCACGCGGCGCATGGGCGAGTCGGGTGAGCCCACTAGCGTGACGTTGCCGTGGGCGGCGTCGATGTGGAGGCAGACGGTGGGGTCGTACTGGACGAGGACCTGGACCTGGAGGTCGGTGAGGTCGCGGGTGTCGACGACGTTCTTGGCGCAGTCCCGGCAGTGTCTCTTCAGGTCGGCGTCGTCGAGGACTTCGAGCTCGTCCCAGCACTTGGCCTTGGGGCACTCGAGCTGCTTGATCACCTCGCCGTGGTTGGTGAAGAGCGTCCTGGATTCGGGGTCGAAGAGCATGTGAGACTCCGCGAGAGATCGGATGGGCGGGGCGAGGTCGGAGGAGCGGTGGCGCTCGAAGTAGTCGCGTGCGTAGCGCGCGGCGACCTCGCGGGCGTGGTCGTCGGTCCATGAGCCGAGGTGATCGATGATGGCGGCGGCGTCGCGCTCGGGGTCGTTGAGCATCGAGCGGAGGTTGGCCATGCGCTCGTCGTCGGTCATGGCCGAGGGCGGCTCGGGCCGTTCTCTACTGGTTGTTGACGGGCTGTCTCTTATACACATCTCCGAGCCCACGAGACAGGCAGAAATCTCGTA
>CAJXPN010000512.1 GCA_913058025.1 uncultured Myxococcales bacterium
CATCCGCGCCCAGAAGGGCAGCGTGCTGGACACTGTCGGGGGTCAGTTCTCCGAGGTCTTCAAGCGCGCGGGGGCGGCAGACCGCCAGCGGCTCGAGGAGCACCTGGCGATCGTGCGCGACATCGAGGATCGGCTCGAGCGCGAGCGCATCACCGGTGAGATCTGCTACGAGCCGGCGCGGCCCGAGGATCTGGAGCCAGACAGCGAGCAGACGATGCCCCAGATCGCGCGGGCGCACATGGACCTGCTCGCGCTGGCGATGGCCTGTGATCTGACGCGCGTGGCCACGATCCAGTTCTCGAACGCCAAGAACCACATCCGGTTCCCCTGGATCGAGTCGCTGGGCGACGGGCACGCGCTCAGCCACGCGGGGCCGTCGAACACGACGGCGATGGGCGAGTGGATAGCGCGCGACGTCTGGCACGCCGAGCAGCTGGCGTACCTGCTCGGTCGGCTCGACATGATCCCCGAGGGGGACGGCACGATGCTCGACAACACGCTCGTCGTGTGGACCTCCGAGATCGCGCGCGGCAACACCCACTCGCACAAGGACATGCCGTTCCTGCTCGCGGGTTCTGCGGGCGGTGCGATCGACACGGGGCGCCACATCGCGTATCAGACGAACCGGTCGCACAACGACCTGCTCGTCGCGATACTGAACGCTTTCGGCGGCGACGACACGACCTTCGGCGACGAACGGTTCTGTACGGGCGCGCCCCTCCCTGGCCTCGTGTGAAAGAACGACATGGATGAATCAAGACCGCTGGACTCCCTCTTCCCGGAGCTGGCGCAGTCGCGCGGGCCGAGCGCTCCCAACGCGCCCGACACACAGGGCGCGTTGGATGATCCCTCAGCCGACGCCCCGCCTATCTCGGCGCGCGTGTTCGAGGTCGAACTCGACAAGGGCTGGGTCTGGTCCACGGCGACGTGGTGCCCCTCCGATCCTCCCGAGGCGTTCCAGGCCGAGCTCGGCCGCCTCATCGAGGCGACCGCGCTCCAGGAACTCAGCAAGCCGCCCGCGTACGCTGGCGGCGCGGCGCGCGAGGTCCTCGGCGTCGACCTCTTCGCGTTCCGCGCGCTCGACGAGGACGAGCTCGAGGCGGTCACGCGCTGGGGCTTCGAGCCCACGGCGTACGTGCCCGACGCGTTCGCGAGCCGGATGCTGTCGTGGCAGAACGAGGCGAAGGTCGGTGGTTGGGCGGAGCCCGAGAGCCCCGACGTGCTCTACTTCGCGCGCGCCTCGAGGCCCGACGCGCGCCTCTGGCAGTCGATGACCCGGGCGCACGAGGCCGTCGCCGAGGCGCTCCACAAGGAGGTCTGGGGCGCGCGCCCCGGGATGCTCTCGAAGGTCATGGTCGACGCGCTCTCGAAGGAGCTCTCCATCAGCGTCGAGCCCACGCTGGAGGGCCTCAAGACGTTGGACATGCTGCTCGTGGATCGGGTCGAGGGTTGCCTGCGCTGGATGCCCCCGATGGTGTTCCAGGGTCTGTGCGACTTCATCGGCGTGGTGATGATGGCCGAGATGGGGCAGCAGGTTCAGTGGGGGATGTGCGGCCCCGCGGGGCACGACATGTTCCTTCCGCCGCTCCTCAGGATCGGCAACAACCGCAAGGGCCACCGGGATCTCGAGGTCGGCCGCGAGCTCATCCGCCTGTGCATCTCACCGATCCCGCCGGGATCCGAGACGATCCAGCTCAAGGATTGGCTCCGCGGCGTGGCTGGCTGACCGGCGCCCGCGCGGCTCGGAGGTTTCAAACCCGGCGCGCACGATGTATCCCAGGGGGTGGCTCGAGCGGTTCGTGCCCTGGAGGTGTGCATGAGCGACATGGTCAAGAAAGGGTGCGCCGGCGTGGGTGCGCTCGGGTTGTTCATCGTGGTCGGGGTGGTCGCCACGCTCGTGTCCATGTTCATGAACCTGGACGTCGCCGGAGACGACCAGGTGCGTGGGCCCACAAGCGTCCCCATCACGACGACCGAGCCTCGCGACGACGCGCCGCGTCCCAACGACGGCCCGAGCCCCAGCGCTCCGGACACGAAGGGTGACGCGCCCTCGTCGCGCAAGGGCGGCAGCATCGCGTACCCGAACACCCCGGTCGCGCGGCGCGGCAACGTGAAGATCGAGAGCTTCTCGTCCTCCAAGCGCAACCTCATGAAGATCCACGCGGATCGGCCGCGCACGTTCTACTGTGGGTGTGGGTTCGAGCCGTCGAAGTCGATCGACCTCAGGGAGTGCAAGTACGAGATCCGTTCGAACAAGTCTCGCGCGTCTCGCGTCGAGTTCGAGCACGTGGTCCCCGCGTCGGCCTTCGGCCACCAGATCGACGCCTGGACCAAGGGTCACCCGAAGTGCACGAGCAGCAACGGCAAGAAGTACAAGGGGCGCCGGTGCGCCGAGCGCGCGTCGAGTGAGTTCGAGCTGATGCAGGCGGACATGCACAACCTCCAGCCGGCCGTGGGCGAGGTCAACGCAGACAGGCTCAACTACGTGATGGCCGAGCTCGACGGGGAGGTCCGTGAGTATGGGGTCTGCGACGTCGAGATCCGCGACAAGAAGATCGAGCCCCGCCCCGAGGTGCGAGGTGACATCGCGCGGACCTACCTCTACATGGACTGGGCGTACCCGAAGTACCACCTGATCCCCGACGCGAAGCAGCGGGCGATGTTCGAGCGGTGGGCCAAGGACGACCCGGTCGACTCGTGGGAGCGCAAGCGCGCGCGCCGAGTGGCCGACGTCCAGGGGAACGTGAACCCGTTCGTGGAGTGAGTCGATGGAGATCGGAGAGCTCTTCGGGGACCTACGCAGCCTCTTGCAGGGGCGCCCCACGAGGCGCGTCTGGGACGGCGTCTGCAAGGAGATCGACGTATGGACGTTGGCCGAGCTCGAGGAGCGGATCCTGCCATACGCCGACGGCCTCGCGAGGCGTTGGCGCGACGAGGTCCGGGTCGCGCCGAGCCGCTGGGTGAACTGGGACATCGAGGGCGTCGCCGTGCCCCAGCTCATGCTCGCGCGTACGCTTGACCTGTCGCTGGGGGCGGACCGGATCGCGCTGAATCGGAGCGCGCTCGAGGGCCTTGCCGCGTCGAAGAGGCTCGGCCGCGTGAGGCGCGTCTCGTTGGAGAACCAACGCGACGCGATCACCGCGCTCCAGGCGATCTGCGCCGCGCCTTGGTTCGGCTCCGTGCGGGCGCTCTCGTGCGCGTACGCAGACCTCTTCGACTCGCACCTCTTCAGGTTGAGCGACGGGGGGATGTGGTCGAACCTGGAGGCGCTCGATCTCTCCTACCTGCCCATGGGGCAGCTCGGCGTGTCGGTGGCGATCGACGCGGCCCCGCGGCTGCGTGCCTTGAACATGCGCGGCGTGCAGATCGACGACGGGGAGCGCTTCTGGGAGATCCCACGTGGCGCGATCACGGAGCTGGACGCGCGCGAGTGCTTCCTCGACGAGGACGGCGTGCTCGACGGCATGCTCGATTCGGACTGGGCGAGCGGGCTTGAGCGCGTGGCGTTCTCCGGGGCGTTCAGCTCCGAGGAGCTCGCGCGGTTCGTGGGCTCGGAGGCGCTGTCGTCGCTCGAGGAGCTGTCGTTGCTGGGCTGCGGGAGGTTCGACAGGCGCGCGGTGAAGGCGCTGACGGACGGACCGCTGACGGGCAAGCTCGAGGCGCTCGACCTTCGCCAGCGCTGGGTCGACGCGCCCGCCTATGGGAAGGCGAGCGCGGAGGCGATCTCGAGGAGTGGCTGGGCGAGCCTGCGCGCGCTCGCCGTGAGCGGGGGGGCGCCCGGGTGGACGTGGGGCGAGCTGTTGAGGAGGCCGCGGGTGTTCGAGGGCGCGCCGCTGCGCGAGCTCACGCTCGAGCGCGCGGCGGTGAACCCCGGCGTGCTCGAGGTGCTGCTGCGGACGGAGTGGGCGAAGGGGCTCGAGACGCTGGACCTGCGCGGCAACCCGCTCGGCGTGCGCGGTGTGCGTGCGCTCCTCGCCTCGCCCGTGGCGACCCGGCTGCGCACGCTCGTGCTGGCGAACTGTGGGATCACGCAGGAGGGGGTCGTGGAGCTGGCCAACGCGGAGGTGCTCTCGGGGCTCGAGCATCTGGACGTGCGCGACAACAGCCTCGGGGTCCGCGCGAAGCACGCGCTCAGGCACTCCGCGGTGCTCGCTGGCGCGGACATCCTGGGGATGGACGCGTGAGCGGGGTAGGGCGCGCGTCGCCAGCGCACAACGAGAGGTTCGGTGAGCTCCGCAGCCTGCTGCACGTCGTCAAGGAGGGCCCCGGGGCGTGGGCGCGGGTGTGCGCGCAGTGCGAGGCGTGGCCCGATCCGGTGGCGTTCCGTGGCGAGGTCGCGCCCTACGTGAGCGGGCACCTCGCGGGCTGGTCGGACGCGACGAGGCGAGCGCCCGTGCGCTGGCTCACGAGGGCGCTCGAGGGGGACGTCGATCCCGCGCTGGCGATCGTGAGGCGCGTCGAGCTCCGGGCGTCGGAGGAGCAGGTCTGGAGCT
>CAJXPN010000513.1 GCA_913058025.1 uncultured Myxococcales bacterium
CCTCCTCGACACGCTCTACGACGGCCTCCGCTGGGACGCACGCGCCTCCATGATCCGCGACCTCCCGCCGCGCACGGACCTCGTCCCATGGGTCCGCGCGCACATCGACGAGGGCGTCGAGCTCGACGTCCGCCGCGCCGCGCTAGGCTGGTTGGCGCAGTCGTGGCGAGGTGACCCGCCCGAGCTCGAGCCCGAGCTCGCCGGCGCGCTCCTCGACCCCGCCTTCCCCGACGACCTCGGGGAGCGCGTCGCCCAGTCGCTCGCGATCCGCGGCACGCGCGCCTCGCTCGAGGGGCTCGTCGCGGCCGCCACCGAGCGCCACGGCTCGGTCCGCTACGCCGCGAGGCTCGCCATCCAGCAGATCGAGGCGAGGCTCCCCGTCGACCAGCGCGTCACCGGCGGCCTCTCGATCTCGCTCGAGCCCGAGCTCGACGGCGCGCTCTCACAGGCGCTGGGCGCCCGCGAGGGTGACCTGAGCATGAGGACGGGAGACTCCTCGTCCTCCGCGATGGTCCACGTCCCCGCCGACGCGGGCGCCCTCGACGCGACCTCCCGGAGCGCGCGCATGCTCGCGCGCTGGACCCAGATCGCGCCCGCGCCCAGGAAGACCCCGCTCGCGCTGCGCACCGCCATCGGCGTCTGGGGCGGCTCGTGGTCCTTCCCTATCGTGTGGCTCGGCCTCTTGGTCTTCAACGTCTTCGGCATCCTCATCGTCCTCGGTGGCGGCGGGAGCAGCCTCGGCCAGTTCCTCCTCTCCACGTGGAGCTACTACCTCGTGGCCCTGTGCGCGTGCACCTTCACCATGCTCTTCTCCAAGCGGAGGAAGGCGCTCCGAGAGGGCGACGCCACGATCGCCTCGCTCGTCAACCGCAGCAGCAAGGGCAGCCGCTGGCGCGTCGAGACCACCACCGGGAACTCCGAGTTCATCGTCAAGGGGCGCAAGACCCTCAGCGACACGCTCCCCGTCTTGCTCGACTCCAACCGCGGCAAGATCACCTCGTCCGAGCTCGCCCAGTTCGCCGACATCGACGCCGGCGGCAACCTCGTCCTCGCCCGCAGCCTCTCCTCCCTCGTCCTCACCCTCCCCGTGCTCACCTATGGCTCCCTCATCGCCTTGATCGTCGCCGCCATCGCGTCCGCCTGAACCCCTCTCCCGGTGCTCGCCTTGCACTCCTCATCCTCCAGAGCGCTCGACCTCAGCGCGGCCGCCGTCACGATCCCTCACACGGAGGGTTCGACTCAGCTCCCCGCCGCGTCGCGCGCGTTGCTCGCCGCGCTCAAGTACGAGGTCGAAGGCAAGGCGACGCCCGGGGACGTCTTCTCCATCCTCCACGAGCTCGCCAACCCCGCCTACGCGCCCTTCGCGTCACACGTCGAGGCGATCGCGGCGCTCTTGCGCGCGCCCTGGGTCTCGTGGCCCATCCGTGACTACTGCTCGGATCTCCTCGCCGCTTGCGGCGGTCAGTGGGCCGACGGCCAGCAGGCGCTCCTCGAGGCGATAGACGACGAGGAGACGCCGTGGGGGTACCGGCTGGTGCTGACGGGGTGCTGCGGTGAGGAGGGCGCGCGGCGGCTCGAGGAGATGCTGCCGCGCACGAAGTTCGAGGAGACGCGGCTGCGCGCCAAGGTCCAGCAGACGATCCTGCGCCTGGCCGACCAGGTCGACGTCACCTCCCTCCTCGACACGCTCTACGACGGCCTCCGCTGGGACGCACGCGCCTCCATGATCATGGAGATGCCCACCCACCGCGCCAGCCTCGCGCCCTGGGTCGCCCGCCAGATGGACGGCGCACCCGCCGGGCTCCGCGCGGTCGCCTCGACCTGGCTCGTCGAGGTCTGGGGCGGCGGCGACCCCGAGATCGAGGCCGCGCTCGCCGGCTGCGTCTCCTCCCCCGACGTCGACGTCGCCAACCGCGCCCAGTGCGCCCGCGCGCTCGGCTCCCACGGCACCCGCGCCTCACTCGAGGCGCTCGCCTCTGCCCTCTCGTCGACCTCCTCCCGCGACCTCGGCTACGCCTGCGGGCTCGCCATCCGCTCCATCGACGACCGGCACCCCATCGCCGTCGGCGTCCAGGGCGGCCTCTCCGTCGCGCTCGAGGAGCAGGTCCAGGGCGCGCTCTCACAGGCCGCGAGCGCCGGGCGCGGCGACCTCACCGACTCCGCGCTCCCCGGCTCCTCGCTCGTCACCTACGACGCCCCCGAGTCCGAGCTCGCCCTCAGCGGGAGGCGCGAGCTCGTCGCGTCGCGCTGGGATCGCCTCGGCGCTGGGCCGCGCAAGCTGCCCCTCGCCGTGCGCTTGCGCGTCTACCTGAACCGGGGCCTCTTCTCGTGGGGCCTCTGGCTCGCCATGGGGCTCTGGAACGTCGTCCTCCTGTTCCTGGGCTTCGAGGACGTCGAGACGATGCTCTTGCTGACCATCGTCTCCTCCTTCTACGTCCAGCTCCCGCTGTTCGTCTGCCTGCTCGGCTTCGGCTTCCTCTCGCGCGACGGCGCCACGCTGCGCCGCGGACGCCCCGTCCTCGCCACGCTCATGGCGCGCGTCGGCCGGACCTCCCACTGGCGCCTCGAGCTCCCCGACGGCAACCGCGAGTTCCCGCTGCGCGGCGTCCAGGAGGGCGACACGCTCCCGGTCCTCTACCACGGCCACAAGATCCTCCCCCTCACGCGCTTCATGCGCTACGCCGGACTCGACGAGCACGGAACCTTGACCACCCCGAGCGGCATCGCACGTTACTCCTGGGCGCTCCCCGTGTTCGCGGTCAGCTCCTACGCGCTGATCTACATCCTCGCCGCGGCCCTCCTCTCACTCTGATCCTGCGACGGAACCCGACCATGTACGAACCACTGAGCCACGAGACCTCCCGCTCCGAGCGCGCCACGCACTACGAGCTCACCCTCCAACGCATCGACGCCCTCCTCGAGGGCGAGGACGACTGGGTCAGCGCCATGGCCACCGTCGCCTGCGAACTCCACCACTCCTTCGCCTACTTCCACTGGACCGGCTTCTACCGCCACCTCTCCCACGAGGTCCTCGCCGTCGGCCCCTACCAGGGCGCCCACGCCTGCCTGCGGATCCCCTTCTCGCGCGGCGTCTGCGGGGCCGCGGCGCGCACCCAGGAGACACAGCTCGTCGCCGACGTCCACGCCTTCGAGGACCACATCGCCTGCTCCTCGACCACCCTCTCCGAGCTCGTCGTGCCCATCGTCGTGCGCGACCGCGTGCTCGCCGTCCTCGACGTCGACTCCGACCTCCCCGCCGTCTTCCACGACACCGACAAGCGCTACCTCGAGCGGCTCGCCGCCGGCCTCGCCGAGCGCTACGCGCACGCCCGCATCCCCAAACCTCCCGCCGCGATCGAGGTCCTCGCCACGTCGCCGGAGCCCAAGACACAGAAGGAGGAGTGACGCTCTGCGTCGCTCCTCCTTCTGCCGTTAGTCGGGGTGCCCGGATTCGAACCGAGGACCTCTTGCTCCCGAAGCAAGCGCGCTACCAGGCTGCGCCACACCCCGTCTCGTCGGACGCCATCTACAAGCGCCGCCGACCCTCCTTTTATTTCAACGCCTCCGTCGGCGCGACCTTCGATCGCGACGCGAGCGGACGAGCAGCCCGTTGCGCGCGCATCTCTGTTCTCAGCCTCGCCCGCCATGCGTAAGGTGTCTCCACTCGAAACACCGAACGCAAAGGAGCTGGAATGGGCGATTATTCGCATCTCGAGGGGTTGGGCGTCGTGGAACGGACGACCTTCACGGAGAAAGAGCTCGACGACCTCCGCACCTCGGCGCGCGTGCACACCCCCACGCCACGGCCCGAGCCCGCGCCCTTCGACCTCGAGGACTGCCTGAGGCGTTACGCCGCGGGCGCGCCGGAGAAGAAGGAGACCTACTACTCCTGGAACGAGCACGAATGGCTCCCGCCCGATCACGTCACGATCTCGCGCGAGGAGGCCCACTTCTGGCTCACCGCCTACACCCTCCAGGAGCGCTTCCCCGAGCACGGCGCAGCCAAGGCCAGCTCGGCGATCCTCGCTGGCGTGACCTACGACGGAGTCGTCTCGCGCGACGACGCCATCGCGATGATCACGGACTTCCGCACCGCGCTCCGCTCCTCCTTCAACTACACCCGCCACTCCAACTTCACGCGCGTCGGGACCGTCCTCTCCACGCTGTTCGGCAACCGCGAGGCCGCCGAGCTGATCATGGAGAAGCTCGGCTACGAGAGCTCCTTCCGCCTGAGCGCGCTCCAGTCCACCGCCAAGCCCGCCGACGAGGCCGAGCGCGCCGCGCTCGCCTCGTACGTGTCATCGTTCCACGCGCGCGCGACGCTCTCCGAGCGCTACGGCTACGAGTGCGTCCTCGAGCTCGCCGTGCGCGCTCGGGCCACCGACCTCTACACCGCGCTCATCGAGGCCTTCCCCACGTTCCGCTCCGACTACTACTACGGCTGTCTCTTATACACATCTCCGAGCCCACGAGACAGGCAGAAATCTCGT
>CAJXPN010000514.1 GCA_913058025.1 uncultured Myxococcales bacterium
CGAGATTTCTGCCTGTCTCGTGGGCTCGGAGATGTGTATAAGAGACAGCGCTCGAGTCGCTCACGCTCTACGGGGGCAGCGACAAGATCCTCGTCCGCCTCACGAGCGGGCTGGGCGCCTTGCGCGAGCTGCGCGTCCTCTCGCACTTCGACCAGCCCACGTTGGGGGAGCACCTGGGCGTCTTCGGCAGGTCCCCCTCGGCGCCCGGGCTCGAGCGCCTCGTGTTGATGATGGACGAGGTCGGCGACGAGGTGCTCCCCAGGATGCGGTCCTGGCGCAAGCCCGCGCTCGAGGAGCTCGTCCTGCGTGAGTTCTCGATGCGCGACACCGACACGCTCACCGACCTGCTCGTGTCCGGCGCGCTGCCCGGTCTGCGACGCGTCGTCCTCTTCGTCGGCCAAGGGCACCCCATGATCGGTCAGGACCCAGAAATGGATCGTGAGCGCGATCGCATGTACTCGGAGCGTGAGGTCGCGCCGAGGCTCGTCCGACTCACCGGCGCCAGGCAACAGGACCACGCCTTCGATCGCCTGGTGCGCGCAGCGAGCGCACGCTCGGTTGCGCTGTACTCCGAGCTCTCTTTGCGCCACTGAGCGTGCGCTCGAGGGGGAACGTCTCGGGCGCATGGGCCCGCGATGAGTCCGTGTTTCGGTCGTATGACGAGCGCGGGAGGGGGCCGCAGGCCCGGGCGCTCGCCTTGCGGCTCGCGCTCGCGTTGGGCTACAAACTCTGGCTGACCCGCCAGGGTCCTCCCCACACAGTGAGCGGCAGCGCGCGGGCCATGAAGGCGCCGCGGACGCGCCGTCCTCGGAGCGCCAAATGCCTGACTTCGTTCATCTTCACGTGCACACCCAGTACAGCCTCCTGGACGGGGCGATCAAGATCAAGAACCTGGTGAAGCGGGTCAAAGAGCTCGGCATGACCACGGTGGCGATGACCGACCACGGCAACATGTACGGCGCGGTGGACTTCCAGAAGACGGCGAAGAAGGCGGGGGTGAAGCCGATCGTGGGGTGCGAGCTCTACGTCACCAAGGAGCAGTACGACCTCGAGGAGAAGACCGACCCGCGCAGCTACCACCTGACCGCGCTGGCGACGAACCTGACCGGCTACAAGAACCTGATGTTCCTGAACTCGATGGCGTGGCTCGACGGGGTTCATCCCCGCAGCGGGGTGCCGCGGATCGACTTCGAGCTGATCGCGAGCCGCCACGAGGGGATCGTGTTCATGTCGGGGGACCTGGGCGGGGAGATCAACCAGGCGATCCTGATGGGCGACACGGACATGGCCTACGAGATCGCGACGCGTTACCGGGACACGATCCCGGACGGCTACTACTACCTGGAGGTCATGGACAACGGGTTCCCCGAGCAGCGCCGCTGCAACGAGATCCTGTTCGAGATGTCGGACAGGCTGGGCATCCCGCTCGTGGCGACCAACGACTGCCATTACATGCACCGCGAGGACGCCACGGCGCAGGCGGTGTTGATGGCGATCCAGCTGGGCAAGACGGTGGATCTGGAGCGCCTGATGGAGCACGGCGTCGACCAGCTCTACGTGCGCAGCCCGGAGGAGATGTACGCCGCGTTCCCGCAGTCGCCCGAGGCGTGCGCGAACACGGTCAAGATCGCCGAGATGTGCAACCTCGAGATCCCGCTCGGGCAGGTGTTCCTGCCCAAGTACGGCGTCCCCGAGGAGTTCAAGGTCGAGCACGGGCTCGAGGATCTCGACGAGGCGATCCACGCCTACTTCGCGCACGTGGCCCAGGACGGCCTGGAGATGCGCTTCCGGGAGTTCGAGCGCAAGTCGCTCCCGTACGACCGCGCGGAGTACCAGGCGAGGCTCGACGAGGAGGTCGGGATCATCCAGAACATGGACTTCCCGGGCTACTTCCTGATCGTGTGGGACTTCATCGCGTGGGCCAAGGAGCAGGGGATCCCGGTGGGGCCGGGGCGAGGCTCGGGCGCGGGCAGCCTGGTCGCCTACTCGATGGAGATCACCGACATCGACCCGCTCCCCTACGAGCTGCTCTTCGAGAGGTTCTTGAACCCGGAGCGCGTGTCGATGCCCGACTTCGACATCGACTTCTGCATGAACCGCCGCGGCGAGGTCATCCAGTACGTCACGGACAAGTACGGGCACCACAACGTCGGCCAGATCATCACGTACGGCCAGCTCAAGGCCAAGGCGGTGGTGCGCGACGTGGGCCGCGCGCTCGGGCTCACCTACGGTGAGACCGACCGGCTCGCCAAGATGGTCCCCGACGTCCTGGGCATCACGCTCCAGGAGGCGCTCGACCAGGAGCCCCGGCTCGGTCAGATGCGCCATGAGGACCCACGCATCCACGCGCTCTTCGACATCGCGCTGTCGCTGGAGAACCTCAACCGCCAGGCGGGCATGCACGCCGCCGGCGTGGTCATCTCGGAGACCCCGCTGTGGGACTTCGTGCCGATCTGCCGCGGCGCCAACGACGAGCTCGTCACCCAGTTCGCCAAGAATGAGGTCGAGGAGGCGGGGCTGGTCAAGTTCGACTTCCTCGGCCTGAAGACGCTCACGGTGCTCGACACCGCCATCAAGCTCATCAACGCCCAGCGCGAGGGGGAGCCCTTCGACCTGGCGACGATCTCGATGACCGACAAGCCGGTCTTCAAGATGATCTCGGCGGGCGACACCACCGGCGTCTTCCAGCTCGAGTCCAGCGGGTTCCAGGAGCTCCTCAAGAAGCTCAAGCCCGACTGCTTCGAGGACATCATCGCCGCCGTGGCGCTCTACCGCCCCGGCCCGCTGGGCACCGGCATGGTCGACGACTTCATCGACCGCAAGCACGGCCGCAAGAAGGTCGAGTACCCCCACCCCTGGCTCGCCGACACGCTCGGGCCCACCTACGGCGTCATGGTCTACCAGGAGCAGGTCATGAAGACCGCCCAGGTCGTGGCCGGGTACTCGCTCGGTGGCGCGGACCTGCTCCGGCGCGCGATGGGCAAGAAGAAGCCCGAGGTCATGGCCCAGCAGAAGGACGTCTTCGTCGAGGGCGCGCTGTCCAAGGGGGTCGACGAGGACACCTCCGGCGGCATCTTCGACCTGATGGCCTTCTTCGCGGGCTACGGCTTCAACAAGTCGCACTCTGCCGCCTACGCGCTGATTACCTACCAGACGGCCTTCCTCAAGAAGCACTACGAGGTCGAGTTCATGGCCGCGCTGATGACCAACGACCGTGACAACACGGACAAGGTCGTCCGGTTCATCAACGAGGCGAAGTCGATGGGGATCGAGGTCCTCCCCCCCGACGTCAACAAGTCCCAGCTCGACTTCTCGGTGGTCGACGGCCAGATCCGCTTCGGCATGGCCGGCATCAAGGGCGTGGGCGCCGGCGTCATCGAGACGCTGCTCGAGGCCCGCGTCTCCGGGCCCTTCAAGAGCCTGTACGACTTCTGCTCGCGCGTGGACTCCAAGAAGATCAACAAGCGCACGATCGAGGCGCTCGTGAAGTCGGGCGCCTTCGACGCCATCGGCCCCAAGGCAGGATCGCGCTACATCGGCGACCACTGCGAGGCGCGCGCCTCGATGTTCGAGGCGATACCGCTCGCGCTCGAGCGCGGCAAGAAGATGCAGCAGGACAAGGAGGTCGGCCAGTCCTCGCTCTTCGGCATGCTCTCCGCCCCCGCCCGCGAAGAAGCCCTCGAGGAGAACTACCCCGACGCCTCGCCGTGGCCCGACAAGGAGCTGCTCGGCTACGAACGCCACCTCATCGGCTTCTACGTCACCGGCCACCCGCTCGACCGCTTCGACGACGAGATCGCGATCTACGGCGTCTCGTCGACCGCCGACGTCCACTATTGCAAGGGCTTCCAGTACCGCGACGAGGTCACCGTCGCCGGCGTCATCAGCGAGTACCGCGAGCGGCCGCTCAAGAGCGGCAACGGGCGCATGGCGTTCCTGACGCTGGAGGACAAGACCGGCCAGTGCGAGGTGCTCGTGTTCTCGGCCGCGTTCGCCGAGAACGAGGAGGCGCTCAAGTCTGGCGAGCCGATCCTCATCCGCGGCCAGTACACCGAGGACGGGGACCTGGACGGGCGCGTGGGCAAGGTGCGCGCGGCCGAGGTCGTCCGCCTGCTCGACGCGCGCAAGAAGTTCGTGCGCAAGATCCGCGTCGAGCTCGACGAGGCCGACGTCACCGACGGCCAGATCGGCCGGCTCCGCGACGTCTTCGCCTCCCACCCCGGCGGCTGCTCCACTCGCCTCACCATCAAGATCCCCCACGCCCTGGGCGCCGGCCTCGCCGAGCTCGCGCTCCCCGAGTCCTACAACGTCGACCCGACCGACGAGCTCCTCACCGAGATCGAGCGGCTGTTCCGGCGCAAGGTCGTGCGGCTGTCTTCGTGATCGCTGGGGGGGCGTGGTGGGAAGAGGACTGGGGGTGGAACTGCCACACCTGTCTCTTATACACATCTCCGAGCCCACGAGACAGGCAGAAATCTC
>CAJXPN010000515.1 GCA_913058025.1 uncultured Myxococcales bacterium
TCTCTTCGCGCTCATGGCGACCTCCCTGCCCGTCGACTCGCACCGTTCATGTCGTGTTACCGAAGTAACACCTGAACGCCTCGCCTCTTCCAGGTTTCTCTTCACTTGTCAAAGATGCGCTGCGTCGTGAACTCTCGTTCGCTTCCTCAGCGCGGCCTACCGTTGTAGCGGCAGGCTGTTTCCGCTGTCAATGAGAATTTCGAGTTTCTTCGAAGTTTCTCTGGGCTGCCGAAGCGGCCCGTTCAGCGGAAGAGCAGTTATGACCGCTTCCGCGGTCTTCGTCAAGCTCTTTGTGAATAATTTTCCACTCGGGCTGTAACGCTGCTCCCGACGACTTTGATTTCTCATCCGTCGGCGGAGGAGAAACCTAGATGTAGTGGGGAGTGGCGTCAAGGGGAGAGTTATGGTTGGTGTGCATTAATGTGTCGCGGGTTCAAAGTGGGCGTTGAAGGGAGCGTTGGGATGAGGATCATTTCGGGTACGGCGAGGGGGTGGAAGCTGGCGGCGCCCAAGGGGGACCGCGTACGGCCGACGACGGATCGGGTGAGGGAGTCGTTGTTCTCCATACTGGGGAGCGTGCATGGGTTGGCGGTCGTGGACGGGTTCGCGGGGACGGGGGCGTTGGGGTGCGAGGCGCTCAGTAGGGGTGCGGCGAGTTGCGTGTTCGTGGACGTGCACAGGGATTCGGTGGCGTTGGTGCGAGAGAACGTGGGGCGGACCGGGGTCGAGGGCAGCTCTCGGGTGATCAAGGGGTCGTTCCCCAAGGAGGTCGCGGGGCTCGGTGGGGGTGCGGTGGACCTGGTGTTCCTCGACCCCCCATATGGGGAGGACGCGCTGGTGGCGGAGTGCTTCGAGGCGATGGCCAGGGCGGAGTGCGTGGGTGAGGGGGCGCTGGTGGTGCTCGAGCAAGAGGCTGGTGACGCGCTGCCGGAGCACGATGGTTTCGTGTGTGAGGACACGCGCGCGTATGGGCGCACGCGGGTGACGCTGTGGCGGGTGCGCTGAAGGTTGCGTGGGGGCGGGAGCGCGGGTATTTCAGACGACGCGTCGGGCGAGGAGCTCGGCGATGTCTCAACGTCAGGAGGAGGCGATGTCACACGCGGCGCTGTATCCGGGGAGCTTCGACCCGATCACTAGGGGACACACGAGCGTCATCGCCAGAGGCGTGAGGATCTTCGACGAGGTCGTCGTGGGGATCGCGCGCAACATCTCGAAGAAGCCGATGTTCACGCTCGAGGAGCGCATCGGCTTCATAGAGGGGGCGCTCGAGGACGAGGGGATCGACAGGGTGCGGATCGAGGTCGTGGACGGGCTGCTCGTGGAGGAGGCTCGGAGGCTGGGGTGCGGGGCGATCCTGCGTGGCCTCAGGGCCGTGAGTGATTTCGACTACGAGCTGCGGATGACGACGATGAACCGTGAGCTCGCGCCCGAGGTGGAGACGGTCTTCCTGATGACGGAGGCGGACAAGTTCCACGTGTCCTCGAGCCTCATCAAGGAGGTCGCGAGGTTCGGTGGGGATGTCACGAGGTTCGTGACGGCGGAGGTCGCCGAGGCGCTCGAGGCGCGTCGGTCCGAGGATTGAAGAGCTTGGTTTTGGACACAAGGAGAGGTTGAAGATGCGTTTATCAGACAGGATCTCGAGGGTGCAGCCGTCGCCGACGTTGGCGATCACTGCGAAGGCCAAGGCGCTCAAGGCGGCGGGCGTGGACGTGGTGAGCTTTGGAGCCGGAGAGCCGGACTTCAACACGCCCGCGCCGATCTGCGAGGCCGCCAAGGCCGCGATCGACGCGGGCAAGACGAAGTACACGCCGGCGTCGGGGCTCGGGGAGCTGCGGGCGGCGATCGCGGCGGACTACGCGCTGCGTGGGCGTGAGGTCACCGCGGCGCAAACGATCGTGTGTGTGGGCGGCAAGCACGCGCTCTACAACGCATCGCAGGTGCTCTTCCAGGAGGGTGACAAGGTGATCGTGCCTGCCCCCTACTGGGTGTCCTACCCCGCGCAGATCCTCCTGGCGGGCGCGGAGCCCGTGATCATCGACTGCCCGGCGTCTGCGGGGTTCAAGCTCACGCCGACCCAGCTCGCCGAGGCGCTCGAGGACGAGGCGGTGAACGCGTTGGTGTTGTGCTCGCCGTCGAACCCGACGGGTTCGGTGTACACGGCCGAGGAGCTCGCGGCGCTGGGTGAGGTGCTCCTGAAGCACGAGCGCGTGCGGGTGCTCTACGACGCGATGTACGACCGGCTCTACTACGACGGGGCGATCGCGCCGGACCTCGTGGCGGCGGTTCCTGCGCTGGACGCGCAGACGATCACGTTCAACGGGTTCTCCAAGACGTACGCGATGACGGGCTGGCGGCTCGGCTATGCGATCGGGCCGGAGGCCGTGATCGCGGCGATGGGGAAGCTGCAGAGCCAGTCGACGTCGAACGCGACGTCGTTTGCGCAGTACGGCGCGATCGAGGCGCTCAAGATGGGCGAGGACGCGATCTCGGAGATGCGTGAGACGTTCCGGGGGCGCCGCGAGCTGCTCGTGGGGCTGCTCAACGCGATCCCCTGCGTGGAGTGTGAGACGCCCGAGGGCGCGTTCTATGCGTTCCCCGACTTCAACGCGTACATAGGCGAGAGGTTCGAGGACGACCTGGCGCTGGCGAACTACCTGCTCGAGGAGGCGAAGGTCGCGCTCGTGCCGGGCAGCGCGTTCGGCGCGCCTGGCTTCATGCGGCTCTCGTATGCGACGGGCGACGACGTGATCGTCGAGGGCGTGCGCCGTATTCGTGAGGCGCTGGGCTGATGCTGAACACCGTTGCAGTATATGGAACGGTGTGACGTGGCGGTGAGTGTTGCGTGGAGCGGAACGGTTCTTTGGCGGCTGGGAGCGCGCGTAAGCGGTGCGCTCCTGGCCGTTTTTGCGTGGTGGGTGGTGCGGTTTGGAAGAGGACTGGGGGTGGAATTCCAGCACGGTCCCCCAGGCGCCGCTCACTCACGTTCGCTTGCCGGTCCCCTCGCAGGGACCTCAGCTGCATCAACGCCCGATTGGGGCTGGTGGTTCGAGGGGGTGCCCCTGCCCTGCCCTTTGATGGGGCGATGGGGTGATGGAATGGACCGGGACGAGGCGCGCGGGTGGTGGGCGTGTCAGTCCTTGCAGGCTTCGGGGACGGTGTCGTAGGCGCCGTCGGTGCAGGCGAGGGTGATGTCGCAGCCCTGGGGTGAGGTGTCGGCGGGGCGGAGGACGCAGGTGCCCGCTTCGCAACGGAAGAAGGAGGAGTCGGGGAGGTTCTGAGTGGGGCAGTCGGCGATGCGCTCGCAGTCGAGCTGTTCGTCGATGGCGCCGTCGGAGTCGTTGTCCTTGCCGTCGCAGAGGTCGGGGGCGCCAGGGTTGATGTCGGCTACGATGCAGTCCGTGTCCAGTTCGTCGTACCGGCACGTGATTCTGTTCTCGTTGCAGCCGTAGCCGTCGTCGTCCTGGTCGTCGCAGCCAGGGGGTTCGCTTTCTGGCCCGCAGGTGTTGGAGGCCAGGTCGCAGAAGTGGCGAGAGGTCGTGCAGTCCTCATCCGAGGTGCAGAAGAAGATGGGCTGATCGAGTGGGGGCTCTTCGAGGATGCAGCCGGTGGAGGGGGAGAGCGCACATGCGAAGACCGCGAGGGTGGCGGCGATGTGGTGGGTGTTCATGTCGTCGTGCCTCGCGGTCTGGTGGTGGCGTGTCCCTGGATTTTTCGCTGCGCTTCAGATCACCTACAGGCCTCAGGGACCTCGTCGTAGGCGGCATTGGTGCAGTTGAGAGAGATGTTGCATCCGGCGGTGGCCGTGTCGGCGGGGCGGAGGATGCAGAGGTTGCTCTCGCAGCGGAAGAAGGAGGAGTCGGGGAGGTTCTGTGTGGGGCAGTCGGAGATGCGCTCGCAGTCGAGGGGCTCGTCGGAGGTGCCGTCGGAGTCGTTGTCCTTGCCGTCGCAGAGGTCGGCGGCGCCGGGGTTGATGTCGGCGTCGGTGTCGTCGGTGTCCTCGGCGTCCTCGCGGCACGCGATGCGGTCGTCGCCCACGCCGTAGCCGTCCTCGTCATCGTCGATGCACCCCGCTGGCCCTGTGTTCTCGACGACGCACGAGCCTTTGCCGATGTCGCAGATGTGCCTCGTGGTGGTGCAGTCGGAGTCGGCGACGCAGAAGAAGAGGTTCTCTTCGGAGAGCGAGCTGTCGTCGATGAGGCAGCCGGGCGCGGCGAAGAGGACGAGCGCGCATCCGGGGAAGACGAGGGAGGCGAGTCTGCGGGGGAGTGTGGTCATGTCGAGGCGTCCGGGCGAGGAGTTGCGTGCGTCGTGCGGCGGGCGTCGTGGTATCTCAGCATCTCAGAAGCGGAAGGAGGCGGCGGCGCCGACTCCATCGTGTGAGACGGCGGGGGCGACGCGGAGCTCCTTGATGGAGGAGCGGCGGCGGTCTTCGAGCTCACCATCGGAGGCGACGGCGCCGCCGAAGTCGATGATGAAG
>CAJXPN010000516.1 GCA_913058025.1 uncultured Myxococcales bacterium
GACCTGGGTGGACGCAGCGAGCGTGGTGGTCGCGACGGTCGGCCTGAGCGCGCCCAACTTCGTGCTCGGGGCGCTCCTGATCCTGGTGTTCTCGCTGACGCTCGGGTGGCTACCGCCGGCGCTCTGGGAGGGGCCGGCGTACGCGGTCCTGCCCACGATCACGCTGGCGGCGGGGCCGTCGGCCTACATCGCGCGGCTGACGCGCTCGGGGGCGCTCGAGGCGCTGAGCGAGGGCTACATCCGCACCGCGCGCGCCAAAGGCCTGACCGAGCGCGCCGTGGTCTGGCGCCACGCGTTCGTGAACGCGCTGGGGCCGCTCATCACGGTGTCGGGGCCGCTGCTGGCGACGCTGGTGACGGGCTCCTTCATCGTCGAGCACGTGTTCGCGCTCCCCGGGATGGGGCGCTACTTCATCACGGCGGTGATCGACCGGGACTACCCGATGGTCCTGGGCGTGACGGTGGTGTACGCGGCGCTGATCGTGATCGCGAACATCGCCGTGGACGTGCTCTACGCGCTGGCTGACCCTCGAGTGGAGGACGCGCGATGAGCGACGGGAACGCCAGGAGCTTCTGGGCGAGGACGTGGTCGAGGCTCAAGAAAGATCGTCGCGCGGTCATCGGCGCGGCGGTCGTCGGGACGGTGAGCCTGTGCGCGCTGCTCGCGCCCGCGCTCTCGCCCTACAGCGAGGGTTTCCAGGACGCGGCGGCGCTGCTCCAGGGTCCGAGCTGGACGCACCTCCTCGGGACGGACCAGCTCGGGCGCGACCTCCTGTCGCGCACGCTCTACGGCGCGCGCGTGTCGATGGCCGTGGCGCTGGTGACGAGCGCGATCGCGGTGCTGCTCGGCACCGCGCTCGGCGCGTTCAGCGGCTGGGTCGGGGGGCGCGTCGACAACCTGCTCATGCGCGGCGTGGACGTGGTGTACTCGTTCCCGGACCTGCTCCTCATCATCCTCATCAGCGTGGTCGTGGGCCAGGGGCCGCTCGGGATCATCCTGAGCCTGTCGCTGGTGTCCTGGGTGACGGTGGCGCGCGTGGTCCGGGGCGAGGTCCTCTCGATCAAGCGGCGCCCGTTCGTGGAGGCCGCGCGCGCGCTGGGGTTCCCACCCACGCGGGTGCTGCTCAGGCACGTCCTGCCGCACACGGTCGCGCCGATCGTGGTCACGCTGACGTTCAGGATCCCGTCGGTGATCCTGGCGGAGTCGACGCTGAGCTTCATCGGGCTGGGGTTGCAGCCGCCCGCGTCCTCGTGGGGCGTGCTCGCGAGCTCGGGGTGGTCGGCGATGGCCTTCCACCCGCACCTGATCCTGTCGCCAGCGGTCGCGATCTTCATGACGATCCTGGCGTTCAACCTGCTCGGAGACGGGCTACGAGACGCCATGGAGGTCCAATGACAGAGACGACGACAGGGTTCCACCGAGAGCTCGCGCGGGTGCGCTCGCACGAGACCGACGCGATGACCGACGCGCCGCGCTCGCTCACGCTCGTGGCCGAGCGGCTCGTGCCCCAGCGGCCAAACGGCTGGGCCGCGATCTACATGCACCCTACGGGGCTGCTCTCGGGGCACCAGCTCCCCGCCGCGCTCGCCAGAGCCGGCTTCGACACGCTCTGCTGCGGCACGCGCTTCCTCAAGAACGGCACGACGCTGCACATGGAGCAGGTCGCCTTCGACGTGTCCTCCGCCGTCGCGCACGCCTACGACGTGATGGGCGCCGAGCGCGTGGCGCTGGTGGGATGGAGCGGCGGCGCGTCGATCTCGGCGATGGCGCAGGCCGAGGCGACGCACCCCACGGTCGAGGCGCTCCACGGGGGCGCCCGGTACGAGCTCGCGCGGGCGGGGCTGCGCGAGGCCGACGCGCTCGTCCACGTCGCCGGGCACAGGAGCCGGGCCCACGTGCTCCAGGAGTGGCTCGACCCGTCCGTGCTCGACGACGACCACCCCTCCGTGCGTGACCGCGACCTCTACATCTACGGAGAAGACGCGCCCGAGGCCCCATTCTCCGAGGCGTTCATGCGGCGATACAGGGGCGCCCAGGCCGAGCGCCTCGAGGTGCTCTCACGCCGCGCGCTCGAGCGCTCGAGGAGGTTCGGAGATCGCCCCTTCATCATGTACGGCACCGCCGCGGACCCGAGGTTCTTCGACCTCGCGCTCGACCCGAACGGCCGACGCGTCGGCTTCGGCCTGGGCGACGCCAAGACCCTCAACGACGCCCCGAGCGGCATGGGCAGGTTCACGAGCTGCCACAGCTTCCTGAGCCAGTGGTCGCCCAGGCACACGCGCGCGGACGGGTGGAGCGCGCTCGCGCGCTGCGAGGTGCCCTACCTCGTGCTGGAGAACGGCGCCGACGACGCGTGCCCGCGAGAGCACGTGCTCGGCTACGCCGAGCGCGGCGGCGTCGACGCCCACGTCATCGAGGGCGCGAACCACTTCTTCAGCGGCCAGCCCGAGCTCGCCGACCGCGCGGCCGCGGCCGTCGACGCGTTCACGCGTGGGATCTGAGGGTCAGCCCCGGCGGCGGCGGCGCGCGAGGTGGCGGAGCTGCTGGATCATCATGGCGTCGTCGTAGAAGCGGTAGAACGACGCGTGGAAGAGCTCGGAGACCAACCGCTCGAGGTGGGTGAACGCGCGGTTGCGCAGGTCGCGCGTGGTCGCGCGCGAGCCGTCGTCGTCGAAGTCGTCGGAGATGGCGGCGCGGAGCTCACGCGCGAGCTCGTGCGCTCGCGCGGAGAGCTCCGGCGCGTCGACGAACCCGTCGGCGGGGAACCTCGAGCGCTTGCTCGTGACGATCCTGGCGAGCGTGTCCAGGTCCAGGATCAGGTCGGCGGCGCCCTCCCCGTCCTCGACCGCGTCGAGCTCGTGCTGCATCGAGGCGTCGCGCCGCAGGTGGTAGCGGCACGAGGCGAGGAGCGCGTCGCGCACGGAGGCCGCCGACCCCAACAGCTCATAGAGGCCGCGCCCCTTGCCGCGCTCTCGCGCGAGCACCCACTCGGTGTGCGCCTGCTCAGCCGCAGCCGCGGCCTGCTCGATCCGATCGAGGTAGGCCACGTCGAAGCCCATGCCCTCGACCTCCATGAGAAACGGCCTCGTGTTGCGCGCGAAGCGGCACAACCCGAGCGCCTCGGAGACGAGCTCGTCGGGGGGGCCATCGAGCGCGCGGACGTCCTCCACGTCGATCTCGTCGTTGAGGACATGGGCGAGCGCTGCGAGCGCCTCTTCACCATCGTACATCGTGTTCCATCTCGGGGGTGTGGAGGGATCGATCGAGTGCGGAGCGGGCCGAATCCTAGCAAACATAAGCGCGCAGGCGAAGCCAGCACCTCAGGGTACTCAGAACCCCATCGCCTCGGCGAGGTGCTCGGCGCAGAGCGCGGTCTCATCGTCCTGGCTGTCACGCGCCGAGGCGCACGCCTCGCACACGTCGGCCTCGTCGTAAGTGCGCTCGCTGCGCAGGCCCTGGTTGATCTCGGCGAGGCGGTCCATGGGGTCCTCCTTGACGAGCTTGCGTGGGTCCCAGCCGGGGCGGCTTCGCAGCTTGCGCACCTCGCGCTCCAGATCGGCCTTGCTCGTGGTCATCCCTGCGCTCCTTTGACATGGCGCCGTCGGCGCGGCGCGTTCCTAGACATCGTCACGTTCGAACCTATCACTCATACCCATGAGAACCTCGACGAGCATGACGCGAACTCATCGCCCACGCCACACCATCGCGCGAGAGCCGACACATGAAGAGAGACACACCAGGCCCCGGACAGGAGTCCGTATGGGATTACCCACGCCCCCCGGAGCTCCGCCGCGTCGAGCGCCCCGTCAAGATCGTCTTCGCCGGGAAGGTGCTCGCAGAGACCACGCGCGCCTACAGCGTCCACGAGACGTCCCACCCGCCCGTCTACTACATCCCGCTCGAGGACGTAGACGCGTCCCTCATCGAGCGCGTCGGTGGGTCGTCGTACTGTGAGTGGAAGGGTTCGGCGAGCTACGTCGACGTCGTCGCGCCTGGCCGACGGGCCGAGCGCGCGGGCTGGTACTACGCCGACCCCGTGCCCGACTTCGCGCCCATCAAGGACCACGTCGCGTTCTACGCGGGGCCCATGGACGCGTGCTTCGTGGGCGACGACGAGGTCACGCCTCAGCCTGGCGGGTTCTACGGAGGCTGGATCACGCCAGACGTCGTCGGGCCGTTCAAGGGCGCGCCGGGTTCGTGGGGCTGGTGAGCGCGCGGGCGGCCTCCGCGCGCGCCACGCACAACAGCTCGGGCCGGTACTCGAAGTGCATCGTGTCGTAGTGGTACCAGCGCCCGCCCCAGATGAACCCCTCCGCCTCGAAGGCCCTCACGATCTCGAGCGGCATCGTGTTCTTGTAGGGGTAGAGACCCCGCGCGTCGGGTCGCGACCACTTCCAGTAGTGCGCGTGTGGCACCGCGACGTCCACGGCCTGTCTCTTATACACATCTGACGCTGCCGACGATCTACTCTGTGTAG
>CAJXPN010000517.1 GCA_913058025.1 uncultured Myxococcales bacterium
CGAGATTTCTGCCTGTCTCGTGGGCTCGGAGATGTGTATAAGAGACAGCGTCCGATGGAGACAAACGATGACACATGAACTCCGATCCAGGCTCGCGCGCTCGCTCGCGATCGTAGCCCTCTCCCTCACGCCCACCGTAGGTTGCGACTGCGGAGGCCCCGTGCCGAGCAACCCACAGGACATCGGGGGGCTGGACCAAGGCCGAGACTCGGGACCCACTGACGGCGGCACCGTCGACGGCGGCTCCACCGACGGCGGCTCCACCGACGGTGGCGGCAAGGACGGTGGCGGCAAGGACGGAGGACTCACGGACGGAGGCTCCACCGACGGCGGGCTCGACGGTGGCGAAGACCCCGATGGAGGCACCATCGAGCGAACCTGCCCCGAGGACCTGCGCGACAGCTGCATCTTCTCCGTGCTCTCGTGCGCAGGATCCCCCTCCTCGATCGACACGTGTGTGCGCGACCCCAGGCTCGGCGACGTCTTCGCGGAGTACCTGAGCGGCGTCCGCGTGGAGTTCAGGGAGAACGTCGAGGCGGGCTCGGTGCGGCTCGACTTCCGCCCCCGGAACCCCGCCGGAGACCAGTGCTACCGCGCACGCGCGGCCTCACTGGGCGAGGACCCCTCGGAGTGGGAGGTGCAGTCGGCCGTGTCCATGCTCAGCTACAAGGTCACGCTCACCGACGCCGAGGCCCTCATCGTCTGCCCCGGGAACGTCACCGAGATCTGCAGCCGCTCCAAGTTCGACTCGTTCTTCGCCTGGCCAAACGATTTCCCCGACAGCTGCCCCGACCAGGACCCCGTCCAGGACCTGTGCGACTTCGACACCGACTGTTTGGGCGGGAGCCTGTGTTGTCGCCCTGACAACAACTCCCCGAGGCAGTGCCTCAGCGACGACTTCTGCATGGTCAACCGCCCGCCCGAGCCGTGCACTCTGAACTCGGAGTGCGGCGCCGGCGAGACCTGCTCGAAGTGCAGAAACACGCGCCGAGAGTGCGTCCCCGACGCGCTCGCCGTGGACCCGAACAACGCGCTCGGCTGCGTCCCCGACGGCTGCTCGCCTGGCGACGGATCCTGCCAGGACCCCTTCGTGTGCTGCACCAACGGCGGCTCCTTCAAGTGCTCGGCCGACTTCGAGTGCGACAACCCGCCAGATCCGAACCCGGTGTGCAGCCTCGCCGACACGCAGCCGTGCGGCAACCCCACCCAGAACTGCTGCTTCGTCAGCCAGCTCAACACCTTCCGGTGCATCGACGAGAACGCGTCCTGCAGGACCAACGTCTGCTACACCGACACGGACTGCGCCTCGAACGAGGAGTGCTGTAGCGCCGACGTGCCGGCTAACATCGCAGGCACGTGTCAGGACGCGTGCACGACCCTCAACCCGCCCTGCTCGAACAACCAGGACTGCACCGGACGCAACGACGGCTCGACCTTCTGCTGCGTGTACCCTGGCTACGCCGTGGGAACATGTGAGCTCGATGATGGCGCCTGTCAAATCGTGGGCTGCGAGCAGGACGCGACCGCGTGCGACCCCACCAACCAGTTCTGCTGCGCGGCCGCGCCCTTGAGCTCGGCGGTCTGCACCCCCGATCAGACACAGTGCCCCCCGGTGCCGTGACCCACCACACATCCTGAGCGCGCATGAAGCGGGCGAGCCTCTCGAGAGGCTCGCCCGTTTACTTTTTTGCGCATCCGAACCCACAAACCGTCAATCCGTTGACGATTCCACCGCGCGGGATGTCACCCGAGCACCACCTGTCACCGCCCCATGACGATTCCTTCGAGGTGATCGCGCAAACACACCAACGGAACGATTCGTGCATCTTTTGTTTCGAGAGAAATATGTGACTCATGAACAAGAGATCGACTCCAAAGGGAAGTGGATCGTGCGAACCGCGCAAACGCGCGGCGCGACATAGGAGGGTAGAGAATGGTTGGACGTGTCAGAGGAAGCAGGAGCTCGAGGCGACGTGGAGTCGCGTTCGTCACGCTCCTCGCGGCGTTGAGCGCTCCCACATCGAGCGCATGGGCGCTCGATGTCGAGGCGCTCCACGACGAATTCACCGGTGATTGGAAGGACTGCCTCTGGCAGGGTTACCAGCGCTATGGCGGAGACACGTACCGGGAGGGGGATCCTGGCTACCAGAGCTCGCTGAACACCGTGAAGTCGGGGCGGATGACCATGAAGGTCCCCTCGAACTACCTCGCGGGCATGACCTGGGAGACGGGCCTGGAGACGAAGTTCGAGCTCGGCGGGGACTTCGACGTCCAGGTCGACTTCGTGCTCCCGTCTTCGGAGTATTGGGCGAGCCTGGAGGTCCGAGGGCTGAACCTGTTGTTCGTCGAGCTGATGGCGAACTCTGCGGGCTCGCGCCGCCGCCAGGAGCGCAACAGCCAGGTCAACCCGAACTCGACGGGCGGCATCATCAACCCGCATCTGTGGGTGGCCAACCACGGCAACGACATCGTCACGCAGATCAACACGGACACGGCCGCGATCGTGGGCCAGTACGACGTCGGCGACAACCCGAGCCGTACGTCCGTGGACCTGGTGGGCGACGTGTGGATCAGCCACCGCTGCGCCAACGAGGTGTGGCGCATCCGCGCGAGCCAGTGTGGCTCGGGTGACTGCGACGAGCCTCGCGTCAACGCGCCGATGACCACCAACGCCAACGGCTCCGCGTCCAACGGACTGCGCGACATGTTCCCGGTCTCGGGGACGAACCAGCGCGGCAACGGCGGGTGCAACGGCGGCGGCGTCGCCGTGGACAAGAACAACGACCCCTGGGTCGGATTCTTGACCTCGAAGAAGCTGGTCAAGCTCGACCGCACGACGGGCCAGGAGGTCACGAGCGTGGGCGTCGACGGTCAGGTCTATGGCGTCGCCGTCGACGTCAACGACTTCATCTGGTCCGACGAGCACTGGAGCGGTCAGATCTCGAAGATCGACGCGCTCACTGGCGTGAACCTGGGCGACTACAAGCCCTCCAGCGGCTGCTTCAGGCCCTACGGCATCTCGGTCGACTCGTTCGGCAAGATCTGGAACTCGCAGTGGGGCAACTGCCACTCGGTCACGCGCTTCGACCCACAGACCGAGACCTTCGACCGCTTCGCGCCCTCAAGCGGCGCCTCGGGCATCCTCAACCACAACCGCGGCATCGCCGCGGACAACCAGGGGCTGGTCTGGACGGTCAGCTCGACCCAAGACAAGCTCTCCGTCTTCGACATGCAGACGGGCGACTTCCTCGGCGCGATCAACACGTGCGACCAGCCGTCTGGAGTGGCGCTCGACCGCAACAACAAGATCTGGGTCACGTGCATCAGGTCCGACGTCCAGCGCTTCCCGCGCCCGACGACCAACGCCGACGGCAGCCTCCAGCTCCAGCCGGCCGACGCCAACATCGACATGGGGTACAACTCGTACTCCTACTCGGACATGACCGGTTACCAGCTGCGTAACTTCGGCTCGGACGCCTGGAGAGAGAGCTTCACCGACCGCAACAGCGAGATCGGCGACGCGTACTTCGTCTCCAAGGTGAAGAACAACTACGGCGGCGGCATCGAGGCAGGCCTCGGCGGACAGTCCGCGGCCGACCCGACCCAGGCGCCCGTCGAGCTCGTGAGCGTCGCGAGCGCGTCGAAGTACGAGCTCCAGCGGATGACCTTCGGCGACTTCCATTACACGGACTCGCAGTCGCGCATCATCAACCACCCGACCACGCTCGAGAACATCTTCGGCCTGCGCACGCCCAACCGGGACCGCTCGCGCCAGGACTCCACGCTCGTGGAGCTCCTCGCCAAGGAGGACGTCGAGGTGCACGTCGCCTACGACGCGTACGCCCCTGGCCTCTCGGGCTTCATGGCCTCGTACACGCCGACTGGCGAGCAGGTCACCACGACGGGTGAGACCGGCCGCTACTCGATCTACAAACGGGACTACAGCGCCGGCGACACCATCGAGCTCGGCGGCCTGCTCTCCTCGGGGCTCACGCCCACGACCTTCCGCTCGTGCGCCGAGATCAAGCGGTTCAACCCGAACGCGACCGACGGCGACTACACCATCAACACCGGCGTGGGCGGAGACCGCTCGGTCCGCTGCGACATGACCTCCGACGGCGGCGCCGGCCACACCATGCTCCGCGTGAACGCGCCGGGCATCCCCGAGACCTTCCAGTCCTACCAGAACCTTTGTGGTTCCATCGGGATGGAGCTCGTGGTGCCCAGGTCTCGCTCGCACGCCAGAGCGCTGCGCGAGTACAACGGCAACGTCCCCCCCAACCTCGTCAACGTCTACCCGAAGTTCACCGGCGCCCAGGGCCTGGAGAACTGGCAGGGCGTGTGCGCAGGCCAAGCCTGTGAGTTCTACATCTCCGACGACCGCAACGCGTCGTGTGGCGGGTTCGAGCCCAACGGCGACAACGACGTCAGCGACAACCTCTACCTCTGTCTCTTATACACATCTGACGCTGCCGA
>CAJXPN010000518.1 GCA_913058025.1 uncultured Myxococcales bacterium
ACGAGATTTCTGCCTGTCTCGTGGGCTCGGAGATGTGTATAAGAGACAGACCAGGAACACCCCGAGCGCCTCGACCGTGTAGCGCTCCGCGCTCCCCTCCAGTTGTCCGAGGAACCACTCGAACCGCTCGTACTCCGAGAACATCTGCGCCGTGCGCGCCGTCAACTTCGCTACCGCCATCTCGAATCCTCCGTCTCGGGGGCTCTCTTCATCGTATGCGTGCATCGCGTCGACTCCCATACAGTGGCGCCGCTCCGGGCGCCCTCGGCGTTGGCGTCCATCGCCCACGCCACGGTTGTCGACGAGCCTCTCGTCTTCGTTGCCTGAATTCTTCGGACCCTCACCGCGCCAGCTCTTGCCAGCGCTTCCTCGTGTCGGCGAGCACCTCCCCCTCCTCGCTCAACCACAGGACACGGTGCGCTTCATCCAGCTGCGGGTACTGGACCCCCTGACGCTGACGCGTCAGGACCTGCTGGGGCACCGCCTCCTTCCTCCCGCGGTTGCGCGCGCTCGCCACGCCCCAGCCCACGTGCATCACCGCCAGCGTCGTGTGCGCGCCGTAGCGTCGCGCCGTCTCGAGCACCGCCGCGCGGTGCTCTCGCCTCAGCGACGTCGCGTCCCAGACCACCGGGCGGCCCGCCCTCAGGCACTCCTTGAGGCGCTCGCGCGCGAGCTGGAGCACGCGCCCGTTCGCCCGCTGGTCCCCCTCCTTGCCCCTCAGCTGCGCGCGCAGCGCGTCCAGCCGGATCAACTCGGCCCCTTCGCGCTCCGCGTGCGCTCGCGCCCAGGTCGACTTGCCCGACCCGCTCGGGCCGTACATCAGCGTCACCTTCGAGCGCTCGCCGCGTCCTTCGTACGAGCGCGACACCGCCTCCTCCGGCGTGTAGATCTCGTCGTTTCCCAGGGCCCAGATCCCCTCGGTCACCGCGCGCTCCACCTCGTCGTCGTCCTCCTCTCCCATACCCTCACATACGCCACGTACGAACTCGCCCCAGCCGCGCTCCTCGTCTCCCCAGCACCCAGCCTCCTCGCAGCCGAGCTTGAACAGCTCGATCAGCTCGACCTGGTCGTCCTGGTCCTCGCACGTCCTGCCCCTCATGTCCGCGAGCTCGAGCGCGTACAGGTCCTCGGGCCGCGCCTTCCACGCCAGCGCCTTGAACGCGCTCATTGGCTTGTCGCGAATGATCAGGAGCTTCGGGTCATGGTGGCACGCGACCGTCGCGAGCACCCTCGTCTGCATCGCATGCTCCAGCCCGATCTCGGGCAGCAGGTGCATCAGGTAGGATGCCCCGGCGCGGGCGTGACCCGGGGCGACGACGCGCTCCCTGCCCTGGATGACGCGCGTCGTCGTCGTCTTCGGCTTGGCGATGTCGTGGAGCAGCGCCGACAGGCGCAGCGCGAGCGCGTCCTCCTCGGGCACCTCCCGCCCAGACATCCACGCATCGAGCTCCGCCATCACCATCCCCGTGTGCGTGGCGACGTCCCCCTCGGCGTGCCACTCCGGGTCTTGTGGGCAGCTCGCGAGCGCGCCCAGCTCCCCGAACACGCCGCCGAGCTCCTCGGTGGCCTCCTCGAAGCTCGTCGCCCGCGTCCTCATCGCCGCGATGTGTGGATGCTCGCTCATGACGCGTCGTCGCTCGAGGTGATGCCATTGGGCACGACCTCTCGGTGCATCCAGTGCGTCTCGGTCTGGACATGGTCCGCGCGCACCCACTTCGCGATCGCCTCGCGGAACACTCCGCGCGCGAACTCGTCTGCGAGCCTCACCACGAACCCCTCCGTCACGTTCGTATCCAGACCCTCGGCCAGCTCGCGGGCGAGCGCCTCGTCCCAGGTCCCCTCATGGAGCACCGGCACGACCTCGAGCTCGAGCAGCTCCGCCCACTCCCTCGTCTGCGCCCAGCTCAGGCACATGTCCGTGTCGTCCCATATCGAGAAGACCATGAAGTAACTCGAGAGCTCCTCGTACCCCACCGAGTGCTTCGCGTAGAGGTTCTCGCCGCACACCCTCCAGCCTGGCGGGATCCGCGCGGCGATCGTGCTGTGCAGGCCCTTGACCCACGAGCGCGAGGGGTGGTGGCCCGAGTCGAGAGAGCGCGCGTGGATGTGGTCCCGGTACATGGTCGTGTTCTCACCGTCCATCTTCTCGGTGATCACCACGTCCCTCCCCTCGAACGCTGCGCGCATGTCCATCCACACGTCGTCCGAGCTCGCGCCCGGGCTGAACGGCAGGTGTGGCGTGCGCGGGTACTTGCGCCAGTGCGTGGGTGGGTAACTCATCGTCGGATCCTGAGGTGGGGTGGGGCTCGAGGTGTGAGCGCCCTGTTCGCCCGCCCAACCCGAGACGAGGTCAGCGTTATTCCACCCCCGTCAGGCCCGCTTGAGCTTGCGCCACAGCGTCGTCCGGTCGATCCCGAGCAAACGCGCCGCGTGCGTCATGTTCCCCTCCGAACGCTCCATGGCGCGCTCGATCGCGCGCGCCTCCAGCGCGCTCAGATCCAGCGTCTCGTCCTCGACCGTGGGCTCCTCGCCGCCAGCTCTCCTGAGGTGGCGCGGCTCGATGTCTCCGCCCTGCGCGCGCGCCATGATCGCCCCCAGCTCGATCGCGCTCCGCAGCTCGCGCGCGTTCCCCGTCCAGCTCCTCGCGCACAGCTCGCCCATCGCCTCGTCGGTCAGCCTCACCCGCGGCTCGCCTGGCCTCGGGTTCGACCTCAGGAACCTGCTCAGGAAGTGGCGCGCCAGCGGCGCGATGTCCTCGGGGCGCTCACGCAGCGGCGGCACGTGCAGGTGCGCGCCCAGCAGCCTGAAGTAGAGGTCCTGGCGGAACCTCCCCGTCGCCGCGTCCCTGTCCAACGTCCGGTTCGTCGCCGCGATCACGCGCACGTCGACCTCGCGCGTCTTCGACTCGCCCACGCGCTGGATCTGACCCTCCTGGAGCACCCGCAGCAGCTTCGACTGGAGCTCGAGCGCGAGCTCGCCGATCTCGTCGAGCAACAACGTCCCGCCGTGCGCCTCCTCGAACTTCCCCACGCGCGCCTCGCTCGCGCCGGTGAACGCGCCGCGCGCGTGCCCGAAGAGCTCGGACTCGATCAGCGTGGGCGCGAGCGCCGCGCAGTTGACCTTCACGAGCGGCCCGCTCGCGCGCGCCGACATGTGGTGGAGCGCGTCGGCGAAGCGCTCCTTGCCCACGCCCGACTCCCCCGTGAGCAGCACCGGTAGATCGTATGGCGCGACCTGCTCGGCCAGCTCGAACAGCCGGCGCATCGCCTCGGACTCCCCCACGAGCTCGAGCCGCTCGGCCCGCTCTCGCGCGCGCTCCTCGAGCCGCTTCGCCTCGCGCAGCTCCCGGAACATCTCCACGCCCGCCAGCGGCTCTCCGCCCGGGCCGCACACCAGGACGAACCGCGTGCGCGCCCGCAGCAGCCGCGCCCCGCCGCGCGCCCTGTAGTAGAGGCGCATCTCGTCGTGCTCGTGCGCCCCGCTGAGCATCATCTCCAGCGGGCACTCCTGCGCGCACGTCTCCTCGCCGCGCGCGTTCTGCAGCAGCCGCTTGCACTGGCAGCCCACCTGGGCCTGCTCCTGGTAGTCGAGCGCCTCGCGCGCCACCGGGTTCATCGCGACCACCCGCTGGTCCTTCGCCCCCACCACGAGCACCCCGTCCGACGTGCTCTCGAGCAGCGCCCGCACCAGCGGGTGCGCCAGCGCGTCCTCGATCTCGTCCGTGTCCACGTTGACTCGCATCCTCACGCTCCTCTCGTGCCGTTGCACTTTGCTGCGGCGACTCTTGCAGATTGCAACACCTCACGCCACTTTAGATGCGCGCTCACCCGCGAAGGTTCGTCGCGGAGGCGTTGGCACGACCTCTGCTCTGGTCTACAACGTGCGAGGGCGATGTCCGCCCTCGTGATCCCAGCTCCCATTCTCCCATTAGGAGACACCCATGACATTCGTGATTGCTGAGCCTTGCATTGGCACGTGCGATACATCCTGCGTCGAGGTCTGCCCCGTCGATTGCATCGAGGGCCCCATCACCGTCGACGACATCAAGGAGATCCAGCTCGGCGGCGACACCGCGACCCTGGCCGCCATCCAGCTCTACATCGACCCGGAAATCTGCATCGACTGCGGCGCCTGCGAGCCCGAGTGCCCCGTCGAGGCCATCTTCGAGGAGGACGACGTCCCCTCGAAGTGGGACAAGTTCACCAAGCTCAACGCCGACCACTTCGTCTGAAGTTGGTCGTTCGAGTTCGGCTCCCGAGAGGGGAGCGCGGCGAGCGACCTCGAGGTCGCTCGCTGCGCTCCCCTCTCGTCGTTTTTGGTTGATCCGTGGAGCGGTGCCCGTGGTGTTCTGGCGCGGCGTTCTATCGGGACACGCGAGCGTGGTGTGTTCGCGTGCTTTGACGGTCGGGATCACCAACACGGCTGCCCTCCCCGCCGCCGCCCTTCGGGCTTGGCGCTCCCCGCTGGGGAGCTT
>CAJXPN010000519.1 GCA_913058025.1 uncultured Myxococcales bacterium
GGCTCGGAGATGTGTATAAGAGACAGGCCCGAGCACCTCGTGCGCGGCGACGTCAGCCACACGAACCGGCAGATCTTCGACGCGCTCCTGACCTCGTACCAGGGCGACCTGGCCAAGGTCCTCAAGCACGTCCAGGTCGAGCGCGTCTACCTCTCGCGCCGCTACCGCTCAGGGCTCGTGACCGTCGAGCCCCAGATGCGCGTGGACGCCGGGCTGCGCCAGCTCACCGCCGACCGCTCGCTGGGCGCGCTCCCTCCCGTGCTCCAGAACAAGATGCTGTTCCTGCCCGTGGGTGACCTCGTCGACGCCAACCGCGGCATCATCGAATACGACGACATGTTCAAGCGCCACCCCGACCTCAACAAGTACCTGCTGTCGGCCTCCGAGCGGCAGACCGTCGCGCTCGACGATCGCATCCTGTACCTGGACCTCGTCATGCTCGCGACCGGCAACGAGATGTACCTCGACGCCTTCAAGAAGACCGCCGAGTACGCCTCCTTCAAGGGGCGCGTCGAGCTCGTCCGCGTCCCCTACCTGCTCGATCACGCCCGCGAGCGCCAGATCTACGACGAGCAGATCTCGAAGCTCGACGTCGGCAAGTTCGTCGCCCCACACACGACCTACGTCGCCGCGCTCTGGAGCGTCCTCACCCGCCTCAGGCGCCCCAACCCCGAGGCGTACCCCGACACGCTGCGTGACGTCGTCTCGGGGCTCTCGCCGCTCCAGAAGGCAGACCTCTACTCCGAGGGCCGCGTCCCCGACCGCATCAGCCAGGAGCGCGCGCGCGAGCTCCGCTCACACATCGGCGACATCCTCGACGAGACCGCCTCGTCCAACCACTACGAGGGCCGCTACGGCGCGAGCCCTCGTGAGATGAAGATGATCCTGCTCAACGCCGCCGCCAAGGACTCCTACCCCTGCCTCTCGCCGCTCGCCGTCTTCGACGAGCTCGCCGAGCTCGTGCGCGACACCTCCGTCTTCCCCTTCCTCCAGATGGAGCCGGACGCCGGCTACAACGACCACGCCTCCTTCATCGACGTCGTGCGGGAGCGCTACCTCGACCTCATCGATCTCGAGATCCAGGACGCCATGGGCCTGGTCGACGAGGATCAGTACTCCGACCTGTTCGCGCGCTACATCGACCACGTCTCCCAGTCGATCAAGGGAGAGAAGGTCTACAACTCGATCGCGGGCCTCTACGAGGACCCCGACGAGAAGTTCATGCAGGAGGTAGAGTCGACGATCCTCGTCGAGGACGACACCGCCCCGCGCGAGTTCAGGCGGGACCTGATCTCGTCGATCGCCGCGGCCTTCATCGAGAACCCCGACGAGTCGGTCGACTACCGCCGCGTCTTCCCGAACCTGTTCGCGCTCCTGCGCCGCTCGGTCTACGACGAGCGCGCGCTCGCCATCCACAAGACCCAGCAGAACATGCTCGAGTACTTCGAGGGCGAGTCCAGCTCGCTCGAGCCCGCGGAGCTCGAGGCCGTCGAGCACACGCTCGCCAACCTCATGGGCACCTACGGCCACAACGAGGACAGCGCCCGCGAGGCGGTGGCGTTCCTCATGTCGAGTCGCTATAACGAGTGAGCCGGTCGCTTCAGCCGCTCGGCCCTCGTTCTTCCCTCCTGTCGCGATGTGTTTGCCATGAAACGTCTGCGTTTTTACTGCCTCACCTTGCTCACCGTCTGCTCGCTCACCCTCGGCGGCGTGGGCGTGTCCCAGGCGCAGTCTCGGGCGCGCTATCAGGAGACGATCGACTCCCTCCGGGTCATGCTCGACGAGCAGGCCAAGCTCGACATCAAGAACCTCGCCGAGCGCGACCGCGAGGACGTCTTCCTCTGGCTCGACGACGCCGAGCGCCTGCTCGCCAAGGGCGACCTCGACGCCGCCTCCAAGCTCATCAAGCGCTCGGAGTATGGCGTCGAGCTCGTGACGGCGACAGCCGCCGCGTCCCAGATCCAGTCGCGCGCCGAGGGCCAGGAGGCCGACTTCTTCACGGCCCAGGAGCAGATCGAGAAGCTCAAGGCCGAGGTCGTCAAGCTCCAGGAGCAGGCCAAGGCGTTGGCCACCGAGCTCAAGGCCATCAAGTAGAGCGCGGGGCTGGCCTCTCCTCCCAAGACGTTTGGACGTTTGTCACTTTTGATCCTCAGGAGCGGGTGCTACACCCTGCGTCGTCGAGGCGGCGCGTCTGCGCCGTCGTGGTTTCATACGGGGATGGCACAGGAGAGGTCGATGATGCGTCGTGGGTTTTGGGCAGCGGGTGTTCTGGGTCTCATCACATGCGGCGCCGTCGCGTGCGCGCCCGTCGAGGACGCCGAAGGCGACAAGGGCGCCGAAGAGGGCGAGCTCGGGCTCGAGGGGAAGTCTGACAGCTTCCGCAGCCCGACCGAGCACGGCATTCTGACGCCAGGTGTGCCGTCCACCGTTCGCGTCACCGAGGACCAGGTCTTCCACGCGTGGACGTTCTCGATCGAGGGTGACGCGACCATCTCGCTGCGTACCCAACAGCTCGCGGACAACCTCGACACGGTCATGTACCTGTACCGTCGTGACGAGGGGGAGACCTCTTGGGGCCGTTACATCGCCAAAAACGACGATCGCCAGAAGAACCTCTGGAGCCAGATCGATGAGGACGTGACCGAGGCGGGCGAGTACCGCGTCATCGTCAAGCCCTTCAAGTCGGCGATGCGAGGAAACTTCACGATGGAGTTCTCGTGTGACGGCCTCGGCTGCGCCCCCGAGCCTCAGGCCTTCGAGTGCAAGGAGTCTGACATCGCAGGCCGATCGGGCGTCAACGACACCTGCGCGCACAACGCGCTCGCCATCCTGTCCAGCCCGATCGTCCCGGTCCCGACCGGCAGCGACGCCATGAAGTGCATCTCCGACCGGGCTTCCGACCACTACGTCTCGTGGATGGGGGAGTTGGTGGGCGAGGTCGAGGAAGGCGACCTCAATGTGTCGACGACCCGCCTGGGCGATGCTGGCGCGCGAGTGACCATCGATATGGGCGGCGATGAGGACGAGTTCACCTACCTGTTCGACGCCGACGGCCAGATGCTCGTGTGGTTCCACTCCGAGCAGAGCCCGTACTGGGAGTGGTCGTGTGGGGAGGGCACCGGTGATACGAGCCAGGTCCTGGACGACGACGACAACTGCACCTACCATTTGCTCCAGTCGCTCCCGGCCGGCCCCAACGTGCGCACCGTCGGAGCCACGCTCTCCGATGGAACCGAGGAGCCCGCGGTCGCGCTCGCCATCGAGACGGCGATCGATGAGCTCAGCCTGACGGGTGACGAGGAGTGGAGCGCCGAGATCACCGACAGCGGCACCGCTCGCGTCGAGATCGTGGGTTACACGTACACGGTCGTCGAGGACTGGACGGGTTGGACGCTGATCGCGCGTACGGTCCGAGGCGAGTCGACCTTCTACTGTAAGGTCTCGGACGACTGAGCATCTGCCTCACGAGGTGAGGTGTTGAGGGGTTTCTTCGCGGGCGCGGTGCGGGTATGGTTTGACCACCCGCGCCGCGCCCGTTCGCGTGTGGCGGTTCGATTGTGATGCGAAGTGGAGTGCGGGCGCCTCAGGTGCGCCCGAAAGCGAGGATGCCGGTGAGCCTTAGTCAATCCAACCTGCGCGTGCGCGTCGCGTGCGCGACCCTTGTCGTCCTCATGGCTAGCGCGCTGATGCCCGCGTGTCAGAAGCCACCCAAGCCCCGCGAGCTCCAGGAGCTCGACGTCATGTGGCAGGACCCCGAGACCCGCCGGATCAAGGACGTCCCCGGCGCTCGAGGCTACTACGACACCGCGCGAAAGTTCCGCGTGCGCGCCCAGGAGGCCTACAACGACGGGGACCTCGACAACGCGCGCGAGTACGCGGTCTGGTCGGTCGTGAAGTACCGCACGGCGGAGGCCATCGCGAGCCAGCAGACCGCCTCGGAGCGCCTGAACAAGGCGAACGCGATGATCGACAAGATCAACCCGGAGCTGAACGGGCTCAACCAGGAGCGCAACAAGCTCATCGCGGAGGTCGGCGACCTCGAGATGAAGGTCGCGCAGGCCAAGCGCGCCAAGGCCGAGCGTGAGCGCCGAGCCGCCGCGCTCAACTCCGGCGGCACCGGGACCGTGGGCAAGGACGACGCGGCCGAGACGGGCATCACCGACGCCAAGATCGCGCAGGTCGAGTCCGCCCAGCAGCAGGCGCTCTCGGTCAACGCCGACAAGCACGCCGCGGGGCTCTACAACCGCGCGAACAACATGCTCAACTCGCTCAAGTCGATGCGCGCCAACCGCCCCGTCCAGCACGCGATGATCCGCTCGACCGCGGACAAGGCGATCCAGGCGTTCGACGACGCGGCGATGAAGGCCAAGCCCGGCTTCCGCGTCGATGTCGCGAAGAAGGACCCGGCCGCTCGCCGCGCCGCGCTCACCGAGGACGCGCTCCGCGTCTTCGGAGCCGGCATGGCC
>CAJXPN010000520.1 GCA_913058025.1 uncultured Myxococcales bacterium
GTCTCGTGGGCTCGGAGATGTGTATAAGAGACAGCAGAATAGTGTCGCCGCCCAGCGTAGTTGCAAAACCCGTAAAGGCGCCTCGTGCACTCAACACCGCATCCGCTGCATTTCCAAGCAACTGATCGCCGACTGCGCTATTTGTGCTGGTGGTTGTCGCGGTATCCGTGGTCGTGGTTGTCGTGCTATTAAATTGATCTGCCAGTAACCCGCCTGCAAGATCGACAATATTCGGGGACGCATTTGAAAAATTGGTGACCGCAAATGGCGTATCTTTGCCGCCGATCAGAAATTGAACCCCCAGTTCTCGGGCGAGCGAGTCTGAAATTTCGACGATAATCGCTTCAACGGAAACCTGTTCCTGGCGCGTATCGAGCTGCCGGATCAATTCGCCCACCATGCGCTGAACATCTGCATTGGCTGCGACGATGATCGCATTTGTGCCTTCATAGCGCGTGACCACCGCCGGACCATGGCGCGAAATACCGTTACCGGAACTAGCGCCTGTTGATATCGGTGTTGTCGCCGGAGTTGCTCCGCCATCGCTACCGCCGCCTCGTCCAGGCTGGCACACGCCGGTGACGGGGTTGCGAACCTCGCCCGCCAGGCATCCGTCGCCGTTGTTCTCCTCGACGGGATCGTTGCATCCGCCGCAGCCTGTCTGGACGGCGAGCGCGAGCGCGCTCACCGCGAGGAACCTGCGTGACCGGGTCGTCCAACGCATATCGTGTACTCCTGTTCATTTTTCGCTCAAACGGCGATCATCCTACACCACCCCTCATGTCGGTGCCACAAACGCGACGCCGCCGCGTACGGCCACGGCTTGGGTCGGCGTAGGCGTCGAAAAGTCGAGGATGTGCAGGGGGTTCGACGGTCAGCAGTCGCCGTTGCAGACCCAGCCCTTGCCGCAGGGGGTGGGGTCGTCGCATCCATCGATGCGGCACAGCTCCGTGTTGCTCTTGCAGTCGAGCTTGCAGCGCTCAGTGGTCTGGCACGAGAGCACGCAGCGGGCGTCTTTGGTCGTACAGTCGACCTCGCAGGGGCCATCACAGACGATGGGCTCACAGGACGCCTGAGCGTCGACGCAGTCGAACAGCGTGGGCTCCATGGCCCCTGCGGTGTCCGCGAGATCGGCCTCCATCTCGGCGTCCGCGAGGGTCACCTCGAGGCCCATGTCGGCCCATCCCGTGGCGCCCGCGTCTGGCTCTTGGTCTTGCGCGTCCGCGGCCGGTCCTGAAGCGTCGCCCGCGTCTGCCAGGGTCGCGTCGGCGGTGTCCGTGGCGCCCACGTCGGCGCCCACGTCGGTCCCCACGTCCTGCGACGCGGTCCCGTTGTAGGGGTAACTCGATGGATCTGCGAGGCAGCCAGCGCACAGGAGCGCCACCATGAGCGATGTGACGGTACGCATCTTCAGAACCTCCCTGAGAAGCCGACGCGCACGACGGCGGCTCGTTGGGGCGTCGCCTCTCCCTCCGGAGAGGAGGAGACGATGAGCCACAGCCCCCCTCCCATGAGCGCCGCGCTCGTGGCGTAGAGCGCGGGGACGGCGACCCGCGCGGTGTCGACGGAGGTCGAGAGCTCGCTGTAGCGCTCGGCGTCGCCGCCGAACGTGGAGATCCTCTTGAGCTCCTCGCTCTCTTCGAAGGCGAAGCCGTGGTAGATGCCCGTCCCGATCATGCTGGCGATCCCGACGCCCGCGAGGATCCCGCCGAGCGTGCGCAGGCCATCACCTCGTGTGCCTGGCGCGGCGACATCGTCGGGCGGAGGCGAGAGCTTGTCGTCTTCTTTCGGAGGCGCATCTCCCGATGAGAGAGCGTCGCAACGTGAGATGAGGCGCGTCATCTCCTCGCGGTCCGTGGGCGAGGCGCCCGGCTCCTTGAGGAAGAGCAGCGCGGTCTTCCTCGCGCGCCCGCAGTCGGCCGCGGCGTAGTGCGAGATCGCGATGTTCTTGAGCAGGTTGGCGTCCCCGTGGATGTCGTAGGCGAGCTTGAAGATCGCGGCGGCCTCGACGTACTCACCGCGCTCGAACGCCTCGAACCCGCGCGCGTTGAGGGACTCCATCGAGCCGTCGTCCTTGCCGCTCTCCTCCTCTCGCTCGTCCCCCGTAGCCTCGCCGTTGGCTCCTCCGAGCTGTTGGATCGCTCCGAGTTCGGGCGTGGCCTGGGCGGACGCCGTGGGGGTCGCCCAGACGAGCGCATGGAGTGTGAATATGAGGATAGCGCGTCTCATGAGGCTCGTGGGTCAGCGCTAGTTGAACGACAGCGTCTTGGCTCTCTTCGTGGTCTCGGGCTCTTTAGGCTGGATGCTCGATGCGCCTGCTGGCTTCTTCGAGTCCACGACCTCGGGGGTCGCGCCTTCGGCAACCGTCACGGTGATCGACTTCGCGGCGACCGACTTCGCGGCTGGTTTCGCGTCGTTCGGTTCGCGCCGGATCACGTCGCGCTTGGCGGCGGTGCCGCCGGCTGTCTCGTCCACCGAGGGAGCCTCCGGGCGCTCTTGCGTGCGATCGGGCGCTTCGACCTTGGGTGGGTGGACGCTCTCGACCTCGCGCACGGGCGAGCCCACGCTGGGGGTCGGCTGTAGGGTTCGGACGGTGACCTCCCCGCGCGAACGCGTCGCGTCCTCTGGGGCCATGGCGAAGCCCAGCCCGATCGCGCTCAGCGAGATCAGGAGGACCGCCGCGAACGCCATCGCCATAGTCCGCGGCCGCGTCGGCGTGACCTCGTCGACCAGAAGTATCGCCTCGGACTCGATCTCCAGAGATGTGTGGCTCGCAGAGATGTCCGACGGGGCGCCTTCGAACGTCGGGTGGTCCGCGGGAGCGGTGAAGAAGCTCTGCCCCTCGAACTCGGTCGGCGTCGGGGTCCTGTAGAGGGCCTCGAGCACGGGCAGCGGCGTCTTCGAGGAGGGGAAGCTCGGCTGATCCATGAGCCGGAACGCCACGTCCTCGAGCGTCGAGCGCACCTCGTAGAGGTCCTGAGGGCGATCCTCGGGCTCCTTCTCGAGCATCGCCGTGACCAGGTCCAGGAGGTCCTGGGGCAGGTGCGGCTCGTTCAGCGGCTCTATGTCTTCGGTGATGTGGCTCATGAGGACCTGGGTCATCGTGCCCTTCTCGAAGGGCAGGCGCCCCGAGCAGAGCTCGTAGAGCATGACGCCGAGGCTGTAGACGTCCGACGAGGGGCCGATGTCCTCGCTCGCCATGCACTGCTCGGGGCTCATGTACGCCGGCGTCCCGTAGACATGCCCCGTACGCGAGACCTTGTAGTCGTCCTCACCGAACGTCGACTGGTAGAGGCGAGCGAGCCCGAAGTCGAGCAGCTTGACCGGCAGCGCGTGCGAGCCGGTGACCATGACGTTCTGTGGCTTGAGGTCCCTGTGCAGGATGCCCTGCTCGTGGGCGTAGGCGAGCGCGTCGCAGACGTGCGACATGATCAGGAGCGCTTCACTAAGAGGCATGCCCGCGTGGACCGCCGCGCCGAACTCGGCCCCGTCGACCAGCTCGGTGACCATGTAGTAGCACTCGAGCTCTGCCGAGTAGTCGAAGTCATGCAGCGTCAGGCACGCGGGGTGGCGTAACATCGCCAACGCCTTGGCCTCACGCTTGAACCGCACCACCTGCTCGCGGTCGTCGGCCGACCTGCTCAGGAACTTGATCGCGACCTCTCTCCCCACCGAGACCTGCTCGGCCCTGGCCACGAAGCCGATCCCTCCCTCCCCGAGCAGAGAGATCAATCTGTAGCGGCCGCCGATCAGCTTCCCTTCCATGGCCTGAAAGAAGTACTTGATCATGGTGTGTGGTGCCCTGGGCCGAGATACGTCGCGTGGCGCGATGTTCTGATGATTGTAATATGAGGTCTGGCCAAGGTGCACGGACAACATCTTCGCGCACGACAGTGGAGCAACAACCACACTGTAATATGACAGTGTGAACGGTAACGGTACTGTTTTTTAATTCTTCGTTCACGGTACACAGTGTTTTTGTGTGGGGACAATGTCCTCCGAGGTCTTGGCTTGTCTTCTTCGCGTACACGGGCGAGCGCGCTCGATTGGTCCAGGGTGGAGCTCGGTGAGTCGGCGTTCGGCGCGCTCGTCGACGCGCTGCGTGGCGGCTCCGAGGACCCTGGCGCGCGGTTCGACGCGTGCCTCGCGCCGTTGATCGAACGCTGCGCGCGCGCCCGCGGCCTCGGCGGCGAGCCTGCGGGCGCTGGAGGCCTCGCCGACGAGATCGCCGCGCACGACTCCGACGCCTGGGCCGAGCCCCACGCGCTCGGGTGGGTCCACCAGCGCTGGTTCAAGGCCGAGCGCGACGCGAGCTTCGCCGGGCACACCTCGCGCGAGTCCAAGCACGACGCCCCCCTCCACGCGACCCAGATCTACACCCCCCGCTGGGTCGCCGACGCGCTCGCCGAGCGCGCTGTCTCTTATACACATCTCCGAGCCCACGAGACAGGCAGAAATCTCGTA
>CAJXPN010000521.1 GCA_913058025.1 uncultured Myxococcales bacterium
TTCCTGAGTCGGATGCGCCGCCGTCTGGAGATCCGACGCCCGAAGAGCCGCCGTCGGGCGTGCCCGCGTCGGAGGTGCCCACGTCGAGTGTGTCAGTGGCCTGCGTCCCGCAGGCGTCGCCTGCGCAGACCCAGCCGTCGGGGCAGCTGGTGCACGGCGGCAGGCAGACGTCGACGTCGAGCGTGTTGGCGCACAGCGTCTGCGCGGCCTGCGCGTCGGTCACCGCGCAGATCGTCGCGGTGAGCGTGTCGGAGCATGCGCCGGGGTCGTCCGCGCAGGTGCGCACGCAGACGTTGCACAGGCAGGAGTAGGCGCCGCCGCAGTCGGAGTCGGAGACGCACGACTGTAGCCAGTGGCTCTGGCTGTCCGTGTCGTAGGGGTCTGCGGGCTCCTTCGAGCACGCGGAGAGGGGGAGCGCGAGCGCGGCGAGCGCGAGGAGTATGCGGGAGGTCGTCATGGTGTCACTCTCGGTCGTCGGTCGAAGCTGGGTCGAGCGCGGGTGAGGATTGGATGGACTGGCCCAGATAGAAGGTGACCTTGTCGGCGTCTTCGGGGCGCGTGTGTTCTTCGTTGTGGGCGTGAACCTCATCCCACAGCGCGATGATTTCCGCGCGCTTCTGGGAGAGGAGGCCGTAGACGCGGGGGGCGTACGGGTGGCCCTCCCAGACGTCGAAGGAGAAGGTGGAGCCGCCGAGGCGATCGTCGGGGTGGGCGCGCGTGGAGCCGTTCTGGAGCTTGGTGCACACGGCGGTCACGACGGACTGGTAGTGGTCGAAGAGCGCGGCGCCCCAACCCGCCTCGTCCTCGAGCGCGATCAGGAACGACTCCGAGGACCACCGTCCGTCCTCGCCGACGCGGACGCGTCCGGAGGACGCGAGCTGCGCGAGGGCTTCGTCGAGGACGTCGGCGTCGATGCCCAGGGCCTCCTGGAGCTCGTCCCGCGTGGACGCGCCCGAGCGGTAGACGTGGACCCAGACCAGCGACGCGGCGGACTCGGCGTCGGAGGCGGCCGAGAGGCGAGCGATGTCGTCCTCGGGGAGCGCGCGGAACATGGTCGCGTCGCCGCGGCCGGAGCGGTAGACGAGCCCGGACTCGACGAGGTCGTGGAGGATGCCTCGGACGCTGGCCTCGTCGTCGTAGCGGAAGCGGAGCAGGACGTCGGCCCGGGACGCGACCTCGACGTCCTGGAGGTGCGCGTAGATGGCCTGCCAGAGCGTGATGCCTCGCTCGGTGGCGCTCTCTGAGAGGCGCTGGACCTTCTGTTGGTAGGAGCGCAGCGCCATGCCGAACATGTCGGCGGCGACCTTGCGGCTGACGCCCTGGGCCTCGAGCTCGGTGACGAGGTCGAGGAAGACCTGGTTGGCGATGTGCGCGAGCGGCGCGCGGACGCCGGCCGTCGTCGCGAGCTGAGCGATCATGATCGTGGTCTGCCTCACGATCGCGTCGATGAGCACTCGTACGTTCATGGGGTCCCTGGCGTCGTGGTCTGTGTGTTCATGCCCCGGAGCATCCAGCATGGGCGCGCCGCCGAACAGTGTGAAGAAACACATCCCCAACGCGAGGTGTTCGAGGAGATGTGCACGTTGCGCCATCAGCGGAGGTGTGGGCATGGACGAAGAGAGCAGGCGGCGCGCGGCCGAGGTGTTCGGTGAGCGCGGGCTCGAGAGGATCATGGCGAGGGTGAAGGGGACGAGGCGGCGCCACTGGAGGCGCAAGGCGAGGGTCGGCTTCTTCGGGTCGTACGCCCTCGACACGACGCTGGACGAGCTCGATGGGTTGAGCCTCGTGCGGGTCGATGTGTGCGTGACCGAGGAGGACGAGTGGCAGCGGACCACGACGCGCCGCCTCGGGATGTCCCTGTGTCTGCTCGACGGGGAGGCGGCGCCCGTCGACTCGTTCGGCGACCTCTCGAGGGCGATCGTGGCGCGAGGCGCGGTCCCGACGTCCGCCGAACAGGCGTGCGCGTGGATCGAGCGCGCGGGCCTCGGGTGGTGCCCCGACAGCGACCGTTCGGTCCAGCACATGTGCGGTCGGGGTGACGCGATTATGCTGACGGCGATCACGTGCAGCGGCCACGTCGAGGAGCCGGCGCCGGGGGCGGCGTTCGATGCATGGCGCGCGCCGAGCCACGAGGACGGCGTGAGCGTGGTGTACGTGAACGGTGAGGACGGCGTGTTCTACCGGGTCGAGGTGAGCGCGGCCGGGCTCGACGCCACCGCGGTGTGCAGGGGCGCCCGGCTCGACATGTACACGATGACCTCGGAGCGCCTGCAGCCCGACGTGGACCGGCGCTACGCGGACTGGATGGGCAACTGAGGGCGAGGCGCCTCAGCGCACCTCGACGAGCGCCTCGGGCGAGAGCTCGGAGATGGAGGCGTAGCCGGAGAGGCCGAGCGTGAGGTCGAAGTCGGCCTTGAAGTTCTGGATGACCTCACGCACGCCCTGCTCACCCGCGAGCGCGAGCCCGTAGATGTAGGGGCGGCCGATGCAGACCGCGTCGGCGCCCATGGCGAGCGCCTTGAGCGCGTCGGCGCCGGTGCGGATGCCCGAGTCGAACAGGATGGTGAGGTCGTCGCCGACGGCGCGCGCGATCTCGGGGAGGGCGTCGAAGGAGCCGATGGCGCCGTCGACCTGTCTGCCGCCGTGGTTGGAGACGACGATGCCGTCGAGGCCGTGCTCGACGGCGAGCCGGGCGTCGTCGACGTGCTGGATGCCCTTGAGGATGATGGGGAGCGAGGTCTGCTCGCGCAGGAACGCGAGGTCTTCCCAGGTGAGCGAGGGGCGGGAGTAGATGTTGATGAACTGCTGGACGGCGGCCATCGGCTCGCCAGTGGTGAGCTTGGTCGCCCAGTCGTCGGGGAAGTTCTGGAGCTGCTCGACGAGGACCTTGAGCGTCGAGAGGTTGATCTTGGGCTTGGCGGCCGCCTCGCCGGGGCTCGTGACCTCGGTGGCCTGGCGGAGCAGGTCCCGGAAGACGGGGTCGGTGGCGTACTGGGCGATGCCCTTGCCGCGCAGGAAGGGGAGGTAGGCGAGGTCGAGGTCCTGGATGCGCCAGCCGAGCATGGTCGTGTCCAGCGTGACGACGATGGCCTCACAGCCGCACGCCTCGGCGCGCTTGACGAGGGAGGCGACGAGCTCGTCGGACTTCGACCAGTAGAGCTGGAACCAGCGAGGAGCGCCGCCCATGACGTGGGCGCAGCGCTCCATGTGGACCGAGGCCTGGTTCGAGAAGATCATGGGGACGCCCTCGGACGCGGCGGCGCGCGCGGTGGCGAGGTCGGCGTCCTCGTGCGCCATCTCCTGGACGCCGATGGGGGCGAGGAGGAAGGGGGAGTCGAGGCGGCGCCCGAAGAGCTCGATGGAGGTGTCGCGCACGGAGACGTCGCGCAGCATCCTGGGGACGATGCGGAGGCGATCGAAGGCCTCGCGGTTGCGCGAGGTGGTGCGCTCGGCGCCTGCGCCGCACGCGATGTAGGCGAAGGCCTCCTTGCTCATCGCCTGACCGGCGCGGCGCTCGAGCTCTAGCATGTCGATGGGGACGGCGGGGCGAGCGCCGCTCAGACCCGTGATGTAGATGTGCGACTGGCGCTTGCGGCCGAAGTCCTTACCGGTCTTGTTCTCTCCCATCGCGGGCGCTCCTTTGAGGCGGTTGGGTCGTATCTTGCGATGCCGATGTCGGGTCGGCGGCGCATTCGACCACAGCGCCGCGCGCGCGCGCAAGCGCTCAGAAGGAGGCCCCGAGCATGAGCATCGACTCCCAGCGGATCAGCACGCGCTCGTCGAGCGCGCTGACGGCGAGCAGAACCGCGCGCCGCGAGATGCGAGGCGAGATCACCAGGCTACCGGACAGCGGGACGATCGCTTCGAGCCGCGCCTCCCAAAACGCCCCGAACGCGTACCCAGGCGCGATGTCGAGCCCGCCGACGACGTTCCCCCGGACGATCACCTCTTCCCCGACGCGCGCGCGCACGCCGCCGCCGAGGACCGGGCCGAACGTGAAGACGAGGTCGCCAAGCGATGGCGTGTCCCTCAGCGCCATGAAGCCGCCCGTGACCATCTCGGGCGAGACGTCGGCCTCGATGGAGACGACCCCGAGCGCGCGCGCCTCGGCGCGCAGCAGGAGCGAGTCCGCGAGCGGCGGCACGATGGACAACGAGAACGCGAGGCCGACGTCGTCGTCCCAACCTCCCACCGACTCCTTCGCGTACTCGATCTGTCCGCCAAACACCGTGGTGGAGTCGGTGACCTCGCTCTCGATGAGGCTCGTCTGGATCCCCGCGAGCAGTAACCACACGTTGGCTGCCGGCGCGCGCTCGGTGGCGCCACGCGTCACGTCGGAGACGCCACCACCGGCGCTCCGGGCGAACGGGTCCGTCGACTCGACGGCGGTTGGTGTGGGTTCACCGGGTGGGCGCGTCGTCGCGGCGGGTGCGCGGGCAGGCGAGGGCGGGTCGCCACCGAC
>CAJXPN010000522.1 GCA_913058025.1 uncultured Myxococcales bacterium
GCTCCCCAGCGGGGAGCGCCAAGGGCCGAAGGCCCGGCGGCGGGGAGGGCCGCCGTGTGCCCTCACCCCCCGCCAGAGCCCGCAAACCAAACGCGCGATCGTCGGAATCCCCCCCAACCCAGGACTACTCCGGGTCGCACACCAGCGAGTTCTTCTCCCACCTCGTCCATCGGTCACCCTCGTCGTCCGGCGAGGGCGGCTCGCAGAACCCCATCACGTCACCACACAGCGGGCCGCAGATCTTCGCGCCGCCGGCGGGGATGTCCTCCTCGGGGACATACCGCGTGACGAGCTCGGCCGAGCCCGGCCCGAACTCGGTGGTCTTGTTGCCCACCTTGATGCTCGCGGCCTGGTACGAGAGCTGCCCGTCGATGTTGTCGTCGCCGTTGTCGTCCTTGACGATCTCACCGATCAGGCGGACGTCGATGAGACGCACCTCGATCGACCCGAGCGGGACGAACACGTCGAACGGATCGGACTCGAGGAACCTCCCGCCCTCGTCATCGAGCTTCACGAAGCCCGTGGTGTAGACCGTCCAACCGATCGGGCTCGTGTCGACCTCGAGCTCCTTCGGGTCGCTCGTGGTGTCGGACGCGTCGCCGATGTTGTTCGCCTCGGCGGCCGCGAAGAAGAACTCACCCGACTCATGGACCTTGATGTCACACACCAGCCGGAGCTTCGCCTTGAACGCGGCGAGCTGGGCCTGACCCACCAGCGTGTACGTGCCGTCCTGGAACTCCACCGGGTCCTCGTTGACGCGCGACGGCGGCAACCTGAACTGGACGTTGAAGAAGGTCGAAGGTTTGGTGTCGTTGCCCTCGAAGTCGGCCATCCCAGGCAAGATCTCGAGCAGCTGCGGCGCGCCCGCGCCGCCGAGCCCCTCCGGGTCGAACGTCAGCCGCAGCTCGGTGATGCCGCCGTCCTCCTCGACGCGCTCGATCGCGATGTCACCGCACGCGTCCTCGGTCGCGTCGCACGACTCGACGTAGAGCTTCGCGTCCTCGGAGAGGTCACCCTCGGGGCCGCGAAGCTCCTCCCAGAGCTGCAGCTTGAGCGTGCTCGGGTCGACCGGCTCCGAGAACGTCAGCACCACGGGCTCGGCCTCGATGAACGCCCCGCCCTCGGGCTGGGCCATCGTCGCACGCGGGGGCGGGTCGTAGCGCTCGCAGCCGCTCGCGCACAGCGCGACCATGACACCCAGGGCGATTGAGGCTCGAGTCGTCGCTGAAGAGGAGTGCGTTCGCATGGTCTTGTCGTCTCGTCGAAGGTTGGGTTCACACAGTACCACGACATCGAGGTACGAATCATGGGAGCGGACGTCAGCGCGAGGGCCCTAGAAGCTGAGGACGAACCGGTTCTCCAGGAAGAAGGGGGCGACCGCGTCGCCGTTCTCGTCTTGCAGGGAGTTGCCGGGGAACAGGATCGCGCCCTCGATGAGCCACTCGAAGTGCTTCTTGAACTTCCAGCCGAGCTGGATGTCCACCTCGGTGCCGTAGTAGTCGCCCGGCGCGCCGCCGTGGAAGTTCACGGCGTCGTCGTCGATGCGGTCACCGTCGGCCTGGAGCGTCGTGATGATCGGGTCGATGAGGCCGCCGGCCTCCGGCCACGCGAACAGCCCGCCAGCCCTGACCCAGACCTCGTTCTGCTCCTCCTTCATGATGTCGACCTTCACCTGCGGGAAGATCGCGATCGCGTTCGTGAAGCGACCCTGCGTGCTCGCCTCCGTGATCGGGAACGACTTCAGGTCCTCCTCCGAGGCCAGGTTCTCGATGCCCACGGCCACCGACCTCGCCGACTCGAACGCGATCACGTGCTCGAAGAGCAGCAGGCCCACGTTCAGGTCGCGCGCGAAGTTGAACGTCGTGATCGCGTTCGAGCTCCGCGGGTCACTGTCGCCCGAGGCGTAGTCGAACTCCAGCGTGAGCGTCACCGGCCCGATGTAGACGTCCGCGATGCCCTGGAAGCCATTGGCGATCACCTCCTGCTGCTGCGGCTCGGTCCCCTGGAGCGCGGCGAAGCCCTCCGAGACCTCCCGCGTCGAGCCCCTCGTGTGCACGTACTGCGCGCGCAGGTACACCCGGTCGTTGATCGTCGTGCTCAGCAGCAGCGGGAAGCCGAACGCGCGGGTGTTGAACCCCTCGTTCCACAGGTGCACGACGTTCGCGCTCGCGATGAAGTTCGTCCAGTCGAAGCCGAACCAGTCCGCCTCGGCCGCCTTCGCCTGCACCGCCACGCCCACCTGGCGCAGGTCGTCCCCGGCCACCTGCGGCAGGTCCTGCTTGAGCAGGTCGTAGAACGCCGCCAGGATCACGCCGTTGTCCAACGACGGGTCGAGCGTGTGGTTGTCCTGCGTGAACATCTTCACGGCCTCGTCGATCTTCGTGCCGAAGAGGACGCGATCGGCCGAGTCGGAGTACTGGCTCACGCCGAAGCGGTTGAAGCGGTTGCCGTCATGCGCCGCGAGCCCGGGGCCGTAGTTGAACGGCTGGCGCCCGATCCTCAAAATGCCTATCGGCAACAGGATGTCCGCGTACGCGAAGTTGATCTGGAAGAGGTCCGCCGAGCGCAACACCGGCACGTACGAGTCCGGGTCCAGCGGGTTCTCACCCTCCTCCCCCGGCAGCCCGATCTCCCAACGCGTCAGGTTCGGCAGCCTCGACGTCAACGACACGCCCGCGTTCGACGACGGGTCCTGGCCGAACTTGCCGTTGTCCCCGAACAACACGCCGTCGAGCGCGTCCGCCTGGAACACGAACGCGCCCACGCCCGGCTGCGTGAACTTCGCGTCCAGCCTCAGCCGCTGCTCCGTCCACGACATGTCGCGCACCGTCTCGCCGCTCAGGTCCAACGGGTCGATGTAGATCGTGCGCGCCCTGTACTGCGCCTTGACCTCGATCTTCTCGGAGGTCGGCTGATCCACCGAGATCCAGGCCTGGGCGTGCGCCTCTGGCGCGTCGGTCGACCAGAAGATGGTCAACGCCAGCGCGGCAACGAGAGCGCCTCGCGCGCTTCGAGCTTGTCGTCTCAAGGTTGGGCCTCGTGGGGGGGTCGGGCGGCGCATCCGCTACCGGTTCGTCATTGCCTGTGCAAAAACGCACACCGGACTCTCATGGACGCGTCGAGTGGGTTGGGCGTGCGACAGATTGCCACCCACGTGCCCCCTCGCGCAACCTCGCTCACGCTCCTTCACCATGGCGCGGTGACCACGACGCGTTTCGCGCATATGATCTCTGTCGGCCTGCCCGTCACGCTCACGACGCCACCGTAGCACTCGAGTTCAGCGATGTTCCCGCCCGACAAACCCACCTCGCAGTTCCCCTACCGTGTCGAAGCCAAGGTGGGCGAGGGCGCGATGGGAGAGGTCTACAAGGCCACGGAGACCTCACTCGGGAGGCACGTCGCCATCAAGATCCTCAAGCCCTCGTTCCTCGCGTCGCTCGACGCGTCCAGGGCACGAGAGGCCACGCAGCGCTTCCTCCAGGAGGCGCGCGCCGCCGCGCGCCTGTCCCACCCCGGCGTCACCACGATCTACCGCGTCGGCATCGAGTCCCACACTCCCTTCATCGCCATGGAGTGGCTCGACGGCGAGGACCTCGAGCGGATGATGCGCCGCGGCCACGAGCTGACCGTGGCGGAGGTCGCGGCGGTGGGCGTCGCGCTCAGCGAGACGCTGGCCGCCGCACACCGCGCGGGCGTCATCCACCGCGACGTCAAGCCGGGCAACATCATGAGGTTGCGCGACGGCCGCATCAAGGTCGCCGACTTCGGCGTCGCCCGCGTCACCGACTCCGACCTCGTCCAGACCCAGGCCGGCGCCATCCTGGGCACGCCCCTGTACTCCGCGCCCGAGCAGCTCCACGGCCACGACATCGACGGCCGCGCCGACCTCTACTCCGTGGGCGCCGTCCTCTACGAGCTCCTCACCAGGCGCACGCCCTACCAGGCCTCGAGCCTCATCAGCCTGCTCCAGCTCGTCATCTCCTCGAAGAGCCCGGACCCGCCCCACGCCCTCGACCCCAGGGTCCCGCGCGAGCTCGGCGCCGTCGTCATGACCGCGCTCTCCCGCCGGCCCGACGACCGACACCCCGACGGCGACGCGCTCGCGAACGCCCTGCGCCCGTTCCTCCAGCCCGTGGACGCCCGCGTCGCCACCGCCGCGCTCTCCTCGGCGCCGTTGCCTGCGCAGGTCCTCGCCCCCGTGACCGTGCTCCCGGGCGCCTCGCCCGCCGAGCTCGTCTCGAACCTCGCGCGCCACTGGCCGGGCAAGCCGCTGGGCCTCCAGGACACCGACGCGCTCATCGAGCGCCTGCTCGAGCGCCCCCTCCACGCCGAACCCTTCGCCGGCGTCGCCCACATCGGCGACGCGTTCTTCCTCATCCAGGGCGGCCTCGTCTACGGCATCCTCGACCCCAAGCGCGGCCTCCAGGGCGACATCGTGGAGGAGACCCTCCCTC
>CAJXPN010000523.1 GCA_913058025.1 uncultured Myxococcales bacterium
GAGTAGAGCGTCGGCAGCGTCAGATGTGTATAAGAGACAGACCCCTACGTGGCCGACTCGTGCGAGCTCGCGTCGGGCTTCGACCCGTGCGACGACGTCGTGTGCTCGGACACCCAGGCGTGCGTGGACGGCGCGTGCGTGGAGGTCGACCCGTGCGACGACGTGGCGTGCGCCGACGGCGAGGTCTGCGTCGAGGGCGCCTGCGAGGTCGTCATCATCGACCCCTGCGACGGCGTGACGTGCGCAGCGGGCGAGACCTGCGAGGCCGGCGTGTGCGAGGGAGCGCCCGAGCCCGACCTCTGTGAGGGCGTGACGTGCGACGAGGCCGACATCTGCTTCGAGGGCGAGTGCTACACGAAGGTCACGCCGGACGCATGCGACGCGATCACGTGCGGCGACACCCAGCTCTGCTACGAGGGTCAGTGCTACGACATCGAGGACAACCTCGACGACACGAACACCGACACGAACACGGCCGAGGACGACGGCGGCTGCGCGGCGGCTCCGTCGCGGACACCGACGGCGCCGTGGATGGTGATCGCGGTGCTCGGCCTCGCGGGGATGTGGCGCCGACGACGCTGAGTCGACGACGCAGACAGCGCGCGTGAGAGCCGACGGGCCTCCCCTCCAGGGGAGGCCCGTCGCGCTCTGTGAGAAGACCGTGGATTGACGGAGCGGACGGGATTCGGGTAGACGGCACAAGCCGTGACGCGTCGTCACGCACAAAGGAGCAGAGTTGCGATGAGGATACCGCCCAGGTTGGCGCCGTTGATCGAGTATGGCGTGATCGATCGCGTCGTCAGGCCGCTGTTGAGTGGAAAGGAAGCGCAGGTCTACCTCGTCGAGAGCGGCGGAGAGCTGCGCGCAGCGAAGGTCTACAAGGATCGCTCGGAGCGTTCCTTCAAGAACAAGTCCTCGTACACCGAGGAGCGAAAGGTCAGGAACTCGCGAGACCGCCGCGCGCTGTCCAAGCGCAGCAGCAAGTACGGCCGGACAAAGGACGAGGAGATCTGGAACTCGGCGGAGGCCGACACGATCTACAAGCTCCACGACGCGGGGGTCCGCGTGCCCAAGCCCCACACGTTCATCGAGGGCGTGCTGGTGATGGAGTGCGTGGTGGACTCGGAGGGGCTCCCGGCACAGCGCCTGGCTGACTGCCGGTTCACCAAGGCCGAGGCCAAGAGCGTCTTCGACGCGCTCATGGGTGAGATCGTGGGGATGCTGTGCGCGGACGTCGTGCACGCGGACATGTCGGTCTACAACGTGCTGTTCGACGGCGAAGGCCCCGTGGTGATCGACTTCCCGCAGTCGATCGTGGCCTCACGTAACCGAAACGCGCGCGAGATCCTGATCAGGGACGTGGCGAACATCACGTCCCGCTTCAAGTTCGGGCGCACGCGCGAGCAGCTCCGCTTCGCCCATGAGATGTGGGACCTCTACGAGAACGGCGAGCTCCTGCCGAGCACGAAGCTCACCGGGGAGTTCGATCTGCCCGAGCACGAGGTCGACGCGGAGATGCTGCTCGAGGAGCTCCTCCAGATGGAGGAGGACCAGGTCATGTACGACGAAGAGGACGGCGGGACCTTCGAGTTCTCGGAGTGACCGCGGCGCGGTGAGCGGCCTGGCGACGCCAGACCGCTCACCAGACGCCGGTGGCGCGGATGCGCCCCGCGCGCTCGATGACGTGCGCGAGCAGCGCGCTGGCGGCGGCCGAGCGCGAGCGCCCTAGCGGCGCGAGCGCCCAGAGCGGCGAGGAGTCGGGCAGCGCGCCGGGGAGGACCTCGACGAGCGCGCCCGAGTCGAGCGCACTCTGACAGGTCAACAGCAACAACGGGGCGACACCGAGGCCGTCCAGCGCCGCGCGCTGCGCGGTCTGGAGGCTGTTCGATCTGATCCTGTTCCTCATCTGCACGCGGACGTACGAGCGGTCGCCCTGGACGCGGCGGATGGCGTTGGGCGCCCAGCCGTCCATGCAGACGCCGTCGTGCTCGGCGAGTTCTTCGACGCGCGCGGGGACGCCGCGCAGCGCGAGGTACGCGGGGCTGGCGGCGAGCAGTATGCGGGAGTCGAAGAGCTCGTGGGCGACGTAGAGGTCGGTGTCGGGGGGCGAGCCTCCTCGCAGCGCGACGTCGACGTTCTCGGCGATCATGTCGACCTTCTCGAGCGTGTGGTGGACGACGAGGTCGACGCGGGGGTGGTCGTGCAGGAAGCCCGCGAGGAGCGCCCAGACGACTCCGGCGTCGTCTGGAGGCGCGGTGACGCGCACGGTGCCCGCTGGCGTGGACTGGCTCGCGGCGACCGCGCGCACCCCCTCCCCCACCAGGTCCTGGATCCGCGCGGTGTGCTCGTAGAAGCGCCGCCCGGCCTCGGTCAGGCCGACGCTGCGGGTCGTCCGGTGGAGCAACCTCGCGCCCACGCGCTCCTCGAGCCGGGCGACGCGACGGCTCACCGCCGATCCCGCGATCCCCAGCGCCCTCCCCGCCGCGGCGAAGCCGCGCTGGCGTACGACCTCGGTGAAGACGGCGATGTCGTTGTAGTCGAGGTCCTGATCATTCATGACGAAAAGACATCAGTGAGTCCCTTAAGAGCCATCTACACACGAGACGACATCAATCGTACATTACCTCTCGTCACACACGAAAGGAGACGCGCGATGAAGAACGGGAAGGCAGCGACGGTACGGACCACGTTCAGGTACTCGGTGGGGGTCCAGGACGAGATCGAGGCGACGCCCGAGCGCGTCTGGGCGCTGATCACGAGCGCGTCGGAGCTGGTCAGGTGGAACTCGACGGTTCGCTCGATCGAGGGAGAGGTCACGCCGGGGACGAAGATCGCGTTGGTCGCCGAGATCGCGCCGGAGCGCGTGTTCAAGCTCGCGGTGGCCGCGCCCGAACCGGGCCGCGTGATGACGTGGTCGGACGGCTTCGCGCCGATGTTCCGGGGCGTGAGGACGTACAGGATCGAAGAGATCGCGCCGGGGCGCGTGCGGTTCTCGATGGAAGAGGTCTTCTCGGGGGTGATGCTCCCGATGATCGCCGGGAGCCTGCCCGACTTCGGGCCGTCGTTCGAGCGGTGGGTCGAGGACCTGAAGCGCGAGGCCGAGGAGAGCTGAGGGGGCGCTCAGTCGAGCGCGTCGAGCAGCGCGAGCGCGCGGTCGAGGCGGCCCGACCAGACGTGGTCACGGACCTGATCGAGCTTCGACTGGGAGAGCGTGTCCGACGCGAGGGACTTTCGCGCGAGGTAGAGCCGGGTGACGAGCTCGAGGTCCTGGACCGTGTAGGTGACGCCGGTGAAGGACTGGACGACGCCGAGCAGCCCGTAGCCGAGCTCGTCGGTGGGCTCGATCATCGTACCCTCGCCGAAGTCGTTCCAGGTCACGAGCTGGACGGCGTCGCGGGCGAACTGTGTGGTGAGCGCGAGCGTGTCGGCCAGCGTCGCGGTGCCCCGGTGGTCGATCACCGAGCCGACCTCGTCGCCCCACCCGCCCTCGGAGTAGTAGTCGTCGAAGCCGGGGTAGGCCGAGCCGAGCGAGGCGCCCAGGCCAGGCGCGACGTCCGCGTAGAACGACGCGAGCCCGGCGAGGTGGTCGGCGCGGCGCGTCGAGACCCACGAGAACTCGCCGGCGCCGGCGGCGCCGAGGTCGGAGGACTGACCCCAGATGGCGAGGAAGATCGGGTCGACGCCGGCGCTCGAGAGGATGCGGGTCCACTCCGAGCCGGTCTCGATGTGGACGGGGGTGAACGTGAGCAGGAGGTCCTTGCCGTCCTTCTGGATGTAGTTCGGCCGAGAGAGGTAGTTCGAGCGCATGTAGGCGAAGTCTGCGATGGCGGCGTCGACGGCCGACGGCGCGTCGCCTCGCGCGGCGACGCGCTCGGTCGTGCGGTCCTCGTACACGATCCCGAAGCCGAGCCCGGCGTCGTCGGTCTGGTCGATGAGCGCGTTCGAGCCGCGCAGGAGCGCGGCGTAGTCGTCGACGTCGAAGGTGCCGTACCAATCGATGAGGACGCCGTCGATCCCGCCCAGCTTCATGAGCAGCAGGTGGTACTCGACGAGGTCGGGGTCCCTCGACGAGTACGGCCCGATGATCGGGTAGAAGTGCGAGGCGATCTGGCGCTTGCCCGCGGCGTCGATGACGTCGGGGTCGCGGTTGGCCATCGTCCAGTGGCTCCCCCAGTACCCGTCCACGGGCAGGGACGCGAACCACGGCATGTAGTGGACGTAGACCTTCGTGGCGTTGGTCTTGGCGACGGGCCGCTGGGGGATGACGAGGCGGTCGAACGGGGTCTCGGGGGAGACCACGAGCGGGCGCGTGCGGGGGGCGCTCACGGCGCCGTCGTAGGCGTCGTAGGTGACCTCGTACCGGTCACCCACGCGCGCGCCTCGGGTGTGCAGGAGGAGCGCTGTCTCTTATACACATCTCCGAGCCCACGAGACAGGCAGAAATCTCG
>CAJXPN010000524.1 GCA_913058025.1 uncultured Myxococcales bacterium
GGGCTCGGAGATGTGTATAAGAGACAGGCGTAGCGGGGCGGGACGATCGCGTCGTCGAAGTAGTCGACGTAGTCGCTGGCGCGATCGTGCATGGGGGGAGGGCCGATGTCGTCGTCGGTATAGCGCTCGGCGAGGGCGCAGAGCGTGCGGAGGATGCGCAGGCGTACCTCTTCGAGGCGGCGCAGGTACGGGGCGTCGTCGCCCGAGAGCGCGGAGACGCGAGATTGGATGAGGTCGAGGAGGGAGCCGTCGGCCAGCGGGCTGTGCGTCGCGACGGCGAAGACGACGTGCTCTCGGCCCGCCTCGTGGGAGACGAGGTCGGCGAACTCGAAGAGGAGTCGGGCCGTGGGGTCCGCCTTGAAACCGGCGGACATTCCGACCTGCGCGACGGCGGCGAGGCCGCGCTGGAGGCGCTGAGCGTTCTCTGGGCGGGTCGCCCACTCTGCGAATACGTCGAGTTTGGGGGCGACCTGTTCGGAGACGCTGGAGACGAGCGCGCCGGCCCGTTGGGCCGCGCGGAGCGCGCGGGCGCGGACTTTGTCGCGTCTGCGGGAGGAGATCTCGAGGGCGTCGTGGTCGGTGTGGTCGTCGTCTGACACGTGGTGTGAGTCTCCAAGTCGGTTGCCGCGGCGATTCTGGTGTGTTTAATTGTGCCGTCCGAATGCGCCTTCCATCAAGGCGTGTGGCGGATTTGTGAGGCCCCGGGTACGGCGAGGGTCAGGCGCGATTCTTAAGGATGATGCACATGAGTGATAACGAGGAGAGAGAGATCCTCGAGGGGATCCAGGAGCTGGCGGTGTTGCCTTTGCGCAACACGGTGCTCTTCCCACAAGTCGTGGTTCCGTTGGCGGTCGGTCGACCCAGGAGCGTCAAGCTGATCGAGGAGGCGGTCGCGAACGAGCGACCCATCGCGATCTTGACGCAGCGGTCGGCCGACGAGGACGATCCCGGCTCGGACGATGTCTACCACACGGGGACGTTGGCCAGGATCCTGAAGGTCGTCAAGATCGCGAGCGACAACTACAGCGTGATCATCCAGGGCCAGCAGCGTCTGACGCTGCGCGAAATGGTCCAGGATGAGCCGTTCTTCGTGGGGTCGTTCGACATGGTGACCGAGCCCCTCGAGGTCCTGGACGCCGAGCAGGTCGAGATCGAGGCGCTGTTCAGGAACCTACGCACGACCGCGAAGCAGGTCGTCCGGTTCATCCCGGAGATGCCCAAGGAGGCGTCTCAGATGGTCGACGGCGTCGACGATCCGGGCCAGCTCTGCGACTTCGTCGCGGCGAACATGGACATCTCGACCGAGGAGAAGCAAGAGATCCTCGAGACGGTCTCGCTCAAGGAGCGCCTGACCAAGGTCGTGATGCTGCTCGCGCGTCAGCTCGAGGTGCTCCGCGTCTCGGACAAGATCCAGAGCCAGATCAAGGAGGAGATCGACAAGAACCAGCGCGAGTACTATCTGCGCCAGCAGCTCAAGGCGATCAAGGAGCAGCTCGGCGAGATCGACGGCGAGGGCAACGAGCTCGACGAGATCGCGGCCGCCCTCGAAGAGGGCAACCTCCCCGAGGAGGTCTCCGACGTGATCCGCAAGCAGCTCAACCGCCTGCGCATGATGCAGCCCGCCTCGAGCGAGTACGGCGTCACGCGCACCTACGTGGAGACGCTGCTCGACATCCCGTGGGGCGAGTCGACGAAGGACAAGCTCAACATCAAGGGCGCGCACGCGATCCTCGACGAGGACCACTACGGCCTCGACAAGGTCAAGACGCGCATCATCGAGTACCTGGCCGTCCGCAGGCTCAAGTCGGACATGAAGGGTCCGATCCTGTGCCTCGTGGGCCCTCCCGGTGTCGGCAAGACCTCGCTGGGTCGCTCCATCGCCCGCGCGCTCGGGCGTAAGTTCGTGCGCATCTCGCTGGGCGGCGTGCACGACGAGTCCGAGATCCGCGGCCACCGCCGCACCTACGTCGGGGCGCTCCCTGGGCGCATCGTCCAGGCGCTGCGCAAGGCCGGGACGAACAACCCGGTGTTCATGCTCGACGAGATCGACAAGGTCGGCCGCGACTTCCGCGGTGACCCGTCTGCGGCGCTGCTCGAGGTCCTGGACCCCGAGCAGAACTCGAGCTTCTCTGATCACTACCTCGAGATCCCCGTCGATCTGTCGGGCGTGCTCTTCGTGGCCACGGCGAACCAGCTCGACCCCATCTCGGCGCCGCTGCGCGACCGAATGGACATCATCGCGATCCCTGGGTACACGGCCTACGACAAGATCAAGATCAGCCGTAACTACCTGATCCCCAAGCAGCTCGAGATGCACGGGATCACCGACGAGAACCTCACGATCACGGACGAGGCGCTCGACATCATCATCCGTAACCACACCCGCGAGGCGGGCGTGCGTAACCTCGAGCGTCGCGTCGCCGATGTCTGTCGTGGCGTGGCCGTTCAGGTCGCGATGGCGCAGGACGAGGAGGGTTCGGAGCTGGTGCACGTCGAGGTGACCCTCGACAACCTCGACGATCTGCTCGGGCCGGAGCGTTACTCCTACGAGGTGGCCGAGCGTACGGCGCAGCCGGGCGTGGCCACAGGCCTCGCCTGGACGCCGTCCGGCGGCGACATCCTCTTCATCGAGGCGACACGCATGCCGGGCCGCGGCGAGCTCATCCTCACCGGTCAGCTCGGCGACGTGATGAAGGAGTCGGTCCGCGCCGCGCTCAGCTACATCCGCTCGCACACCGACGACTTCAAGATCTCGCCGGACTTCCTGCGCAAGCACGACGTTCACCTGCACGTCCCCGCCGGCGCCATCCCCAAGGACGGCCCGTCGGCAGGCATCACGATGTTCAGCGCGCTCACGAGCCTGTTCACCTCGGTCAAGGTGCGCAACAACGTCGCCATGACCGGTGAGATCACGCTCCGCGGCAACATCCTGCCCGTTGGCGGTATCAAGGAGAAGGTCCTGGCGGCGCACCGCTCGGGTATCACCCGCATCCTGCTCCCTGCGCGCAACGAGAAGGACCTCATCGACGTCTCAGACGACATCAAGGCGGACCTCGAGTTCTTCTTCGTCGACAACGTCTCGCAGGTCCCCGCGCTCGCGTTCGAGGAGGGCTTCGAGTTCACCGAGGAGGTCGCGGAGGCGACCCCCGACGCGAACCCGGAGTGAGCTGAACGCGCAGACGCGTGACGAGGAGGCCGGTTGGACGTAGGTCCAACCGGCCTCCTCTCGTTCTTGCAGTCTTTGGTTGCTACCCCTTCCGCCCGAGCGCGGCGCTCCACAGGCAGTCGTGGTGTCTGGTTCGCGTCGAGCGCTCGACGCCCGCCGCGTCGAGCTCGGAGGCGAGCTCGGAGGGCGTCGGGTCGCGTACCGAGAAGACGAGGGCAGGCCGCGCGCGCCGAGTGAGCGCAGCGGTTGCCAGGGCTTGGGTGTCCTCACTGTTCGACCTCTCGATGACGAACGCGTCGAGCCTCGACCAGAGGTCGTGGTCGACCAGAGCGGCGTACCGCGCCGGCGTCCACGATGCCAGGCTCTCGCCCCCATCGGTCCAATGTCTTGGTCCGATAGGTGCTGTTGCCGTTCGTGAGCGCGCGTACGAGCGGCCAGTACCATGGGAGCTCGAGTTGGAGGCCGTGTCGGCACCTCGTCTCGGAGGGGACGCGCGTGAGGGCCACGCGGAGAGGTTCTCCTCGAGGTAGCGCATGACGTCGGGGCGGTGCTCCGCCTCGAGCGGTTCGATCAGGTCGACGATGCGATCGAACGCCGCCGGCGAAGGCGTCGAGAGGAGCGAGCGCAGCGCGCCGAAGTCGAGGTTCATCGGTTATCCTGAGGTTGGGTGGCGCCGGGATGACTCGGGATGGATTCTGCGCGACTTTACGGAAGTGGGCCGTGTTGATAGAACCCTGAACGTCGTATCAATCGCACCCGAGCCACCATGTTTGGCTGCGGTGGTTCATCATTTGAGAGACAGGAGTCGCAGATGGCAGTCACATTTCCGATGACCGTGGGCGGTCACAACACCCTCAAGGCGGAGCTCTCTCGCCTGAGGAAGTTCGATCGCCTCGAGGTCGTCGCCGAGATCGAGGTGGCGCGCGCGCACGGCGACCTCAAGGAGAACGCCGAGTACCACGCGGCCAAGGAGCGCCAGGGCATGATCGAGGCGCGCGTGAAGCAGATCGAGCAGCGCCTCTCGCACGCCCAGGTCATCAACCCGTCGAGCCTGGACGGTGACCGCGTGCTCTTCGGCGCGCACGTCACGATCTTCCTCGTCGAGGAGCAGGAGCAGGTCACCTACCAGATCGTGGGTGACGACGAGGCGGACATCAAGGAGTTCAAGATCTGCTACGCGAGCCCGATCGCCAGAGCGCTCATCGGCAAGGAGGAGGGTGACGAGGTCATCATCCTGTCTCTTATACACATCTGACGCTGCCGACGATCTACTCTGTGTAG
>CAJXPN010000525.1 GCA_913058025.1 uncultured Myxococcales bacterium
CGAGATTTCTGCCTGTCTCGTGGGCTCGGAGATGTGTATAAGAGACAGGGCGTAGCCCTCGGCGGGGGCGTCGATGAAGACGTTCTTGAAGCCGGGGTCCTTCTCGGCGAGGCGCAGCACGTAGCCGCGGGCTCGCGCGAGGTTACGCAGCGTCCCGAGCGCGTTGAGCGTGGCCGACCAGCGCGCCTCGTCGTCCGCGATCGCGGCGCCGAGCTCCTCGAGCACGGCGGCGCGCTCGATGGGGAGGGCGCCCGCCATGGCGTAGTTGTTGATCAGCTTGAACGGGTCGCGCGCCTTGATGGGGTCGGCGAGGTCGTCGGCGAAGACGTCCTTGGAGAGGAGGCGCTGGGCCAAGCCGAGCCTGGCGACGTGCGTCGAGGGGTAGCCCTCGAGGTCCACGAGCCAGTAGGGGCTGTTGCCGTCGAAGGGGAGGCGCTGGGAGGACGGGATGGTGGTCACGTTCTTCTTGCAGCGCAGGAGCGAGCGCTCCAGCGAGCGCGTCATCTGGTCCTCGACGAGCTTGCTCTCGGGCGCGGGGAAGGCCGCGCAGGCGCCGGCGGTCGGGTGCTCCTTGGACTTGACGGACTCGGTGTACTCGAGCTTGCGGAACGTGTTTGCCGCGAACGTGATCAGCTCGAGGTTCTCCTTCGCGCTCAGCCCCAACAGGTTCGACAGCCGCTGCCTGTAGGCGGCCGTCCACTGCTGGGTCAGCGTGAAGTCCTTGACGGCGCAGCTGAAGGTGAGCGCGTCGCGGATGGAGAGAAGGGTGATCGACTCGGTGGACCTCGGGATGGCGATCGACTTCGCGCCGCTCGGCCGCTCGAGCACCTCGTCGATCGTGGCGCACCAGGTCGGCGCCGTCGCGCCGATGCGCTCGACCCCGGCCTCGGGCTCGATCTTGGGGACCTTCTCGTCGATGGTGTCGCGCGCCTTCTTGGCCTGGGCCGTGGCCAGCCGCGTGTAGGCGTCGGCGATGAACGCGTCGATCTCCTGCTCGCGAGGGCCGACGTCGACGCCGCTGCGCTCCATGCGGCCCAGGATGGTCTTGAGCTCCTTGCGGCGGCGCTCGACGGTCTCCTCGTAGATCGTGTTCTTTCGCTTGATCTGGTCGTTGAGGTCACGCTTCAGGCCCTTGAAGGCGGAGTCGTAGTCTCGCTGGTCGATCGCGCTGGGTTCCTGCGCGTAGGCCTGCGTCGGGGAGCAAACGAACGCGCCACTCGCGAGGCATAGCGCCGCGCAGATCGACGCCGAAGTGAGCGATGTCCGGAGTGATGCAGGCATGAGGGGTCCTGTGGCAAATGAACGGTGTGGAGTCGAGATGTGGGCGTCCAGGCCACACGACCTCAGCTCACACTGTGTCCATGCGTGGCGTCGGGGCCCACTTAAACGGCCTTAAACGTTCACGGCGCCCGCGGCGTCACCTCGGCGCGGCCCGTCTCCGCCGACGGTCGAAGTTCCGGTACATGTTCTCGGGGCTGCGCTCCTTGGCGCACGTGTACTCGACGACGCGGCCGTGGTGCCTGCGCTCGACGGCGAGCTCGCACAGCCCCTCCTCCCGACACGCTCGCGTCTTCGAGCAGTCCGTGTTTGTCCACACGACGCATTCGCCGTCGGACCTGGACTCATCGCCTCGCCCGAGGCCGCCGATGCTCTCGGACTCGAAGAGTTCGCAGCGCCCGCTCAGGGCGCAGGGGCCTTCGCAATCGGCGCTCGAGCGCGCCACGCAGATCGGCCCCTCGATCGTGCACCTCCCCTGGTGGTGGCACAGCCTCGCGCAGTCGTCCTCGACGAGCGCGACGCACCGCTGGTCCTCGGTGACCGAACACGACCCATCGAGGCTGCACCATTCGGACGCCTCGCAGTCTCGATCCGTGAGCGCCACGCACTTCCCATCTCGTGAGTGGCAGCGCCCGGTCCAGGTGCACTCGATGTTCCTCTGACACTCGCGGTCCGCCTCGGTCTCTGGGGGTGAAGGGGTCTCCGCCTGCGGCGGAAACTCCGGCGGCGGCGGGTCCTCACGAGGAGGCGCGGGCGGCGTCGGCGCCTGGGGTGCCAGGGGCGCTGGAGTCTCCTTGGCGGCCGGCGCGGGGCTCGTGGCGCGCGCGCTCGGCTGACCGGAGGCGCGGTCGGTGCAGCCGCACGACAGCGCGGCGAGGATGATCATGACGAAGACACGGCCCATTGGAACCTCGGATCGCTCGGACTGTCAGTGCCTCTCCATCGTAGCATAGTGAGGGCGCTCGACCCGCTCGAGCCTCTCAGAACGGGCGCGAGGAAAGAAAGCAGCCGCTCCGCCGTGTTCACCCCGAATCACTTCATCCGAGGGCTCCATGTTCCGCTTTCTGCTCGCGCTCACCGTCCTGCTCACTCCCGCGCTCGCGCACGCGAAGCCGATGTTCACGCCGCTGACCGATGTCTACGCGAAGACCGAGTCGGTCGTCGTCGCGCGGATGCTGATGGCGGACCAGCCCAAGACCTACGACAGGAAGGCGGTGATTCGCGTCGACGAGGTCATCTCGGGGAAGGTCGGCCTCGGGAAGCTCGAGGTCGGTGAATGCGGCGGCCGAGCGGGCGTCCCGCAGAAGCAACCTTTCGTGGCGTTCCTCGACGCGCAAGGAGGCCTCTGCTTCATCGCCTCACCGCTCGAGGGAGGCTCGGTGCGCACGGGCATCCTCCAGATGCAGGGGTTCTACGACTTCAACGCGCACCTCGTGTCGCCCTCGATGGCGAGCCTGCCTCAGATCCGCGCGGCGCTCGCGGGGAAGCCTCATACGTTCTCGTTCCGGGGCAAGCTCCACGCGATCGACACGAAGACGGGAGGGCTCGCGCCGACGCGCCACGAGGTCACGGTGCGCTGCTTCTACGAGCTCGACGTGGGGTGCGCGACGTCCGAGGTGAAGGGGCTCGAGTGGGTCGAGGGCGTGCCCACACCGACGGTGGCGTTCTCGGCCTGGGACCCCTGGCTCGACCTGACGTACAACAGGGGGTGGCCGCGGCCGCTCGCGATCCAGGGGCGCGTGGCCGGGTGGGACCCGAAGCGGCAGGAGCACGAGCTGCGCTTCGAGGTCTCCATGCCCGATCTGCTCACCGCGGAGCACCTCGAGGCGTACCTCGGTGACCCGAAGGTCGCGTACGGCGTGTGGCACTACGCGCTGACGTTCGAGGACGGGGCGGTCTGGGAGATGTCCGACGGGCACGACTACAGCGGGGGCATGCGGCTCGTGACCGACGCGGGCAAGAAGTACGGATACGCCGGGTTCTCGTTCAACGCCGAGGAGCGCGAGCTGACCTTCAGCGGGAAGGCGGCGCCGGTGATCGAGTTCGATCCGCACGCCGGGGGTGACGCGCTCGGAGGGACGTACCGACGGTTCCACCACGCGGCGGCCATGGGGGGGGTAGAGTTCGAGGTCGTCAGCGGGCCTCGCAAGGGACAGTCGGGCTCGCTGAAGCTCGTGCGCGTGGACTGGAAGGGCCCCGTGAAGGCGCCATGACGGGCGGCCTCGAGTTCTTGCCGAGGCGCCGCGCCTGCTACACTCTCACGCACACGAACCACACGAGATGAGAGGTAAGAGATGAAGCGACACGTACTCGGACTCGCGGTGCTCCTGTGCGCCTCCACGGCGTGCGTCACGGAACAATCCAGAGACTTGAGCGGCGAGGGCGTGGCCTGCCTCGACGGCGCGACCATCAAGGTCGACTTCCAGACCTGCCTGTCCAGCTCGTGTGACACACTCGAGGGCGCCTCATGCGAGGCGGCGCTCAGTGGAGACACGATCATGGTGACCAGCGCGGCGACGGTCGTGTCTGACTCCGGAGCGAGCGCTTGCACGGCAGACTGCGGCCTCGCGACGACCTCGTGCGCGGTCACGGGCGGCGACGCCAGCGCCGCCACGACGATCTCCTACGCGGGCTCCGAGACCACCGAGCTCGGCTGCACCGACCCGTTCTGAGCCTGCCACGAGCCGCGAGAGCCCTGGCTCCCCACCACAAACAGCCGGACTGGACCACCCGGGGCGCGCTCCCCAAGGGGCGCCTCCGTACGCCAAACACATCCCCTCGCTACGACTCGACGGGTTCGTGCCTTACCGATCGGTTCTGGTCTATCTATATGAGCGACAACATGTATGTTGGCCGCGATGTGATGGTATCCAGCGATACCACTGAGCGAACATCCCCAACGCCGAGGCCCACGCATGAATGAGCATGGGTCGTGATGCGATCATCGGAGATGTTTCGTTCGAACGCCTCGCCGTCATACTACGGACGACGCAGCGATGAACTTGCGTGCGCACATGCGCTTTTACGATTGAGGATTTTTTATGATTGCCAGACCACACACACACAAGATCGCGCTCGGCGTGCTGAGCGCATGGCTCATCACGCTCGCGGCGTGCGGGACCTGTCTCTTATACACATCTCCGAGCCCACGAGACAGGCAGAAAT